>JAXGUU010000027.1:0-20966 GCA_040774145.1 Anaerolineae bacterium | reverse complement strand
GCATGGCAGGCGCTCCGCAAGGAGCTTGTCAAGCGTCGCTACAGCCGGGTGCTGCAACGGCGGTTCCGCCGCGATCCTGAAGCGTATCTGGCAGGACTGGAGGAGCTGCTCTCTATTTGATTTTGCTACCCTAGTTTTTTTGTCGGACGCGAGGACGGGGCTACAATGGGCACGACATACAGACCAAGGAGGTCCCTGTGAAAGTCACCCATCTGGAGATCAAGGTAGCGCATCAAACGCCGAATCCCAACCCCATCTGCGACGCCCTGCAATGCCTGCCGGGCGCCGGATCGGTCCGTGTCACGGTCCACACCGACACCACCCACCACGGACAGGTGATCACCGGCACCGGTGAGATCGGCTTTGGACGCATCGCCGGCGCCCCGGATGCGCTTGCCGCCCTGATCGAACACGAACTCGCGCCACTCGTCGTGGGCAGCGATCCCGCCGCCGTCGTGGCGACCCACGAGGCGATGCAGCGCGAGACCGAGTACCACGGCACATTCGGCCTCGCCACGTTCGGCATGGCCGCGATCGACACCGCGCTGTGGGACTGCCAGGGACGGGCCCTGGGTGTGCCGTGCTGGCAGCTGTGGGGCGGGGCCCTGAAGCGTATCCCGGCCTATGCGATGGTCGGCTGGCTCAACTACGACCTCGGGCGCCTGCGGGAGATCTCAGCCCAGGCTGCGGCTCAGGGCTTTCGCGGCGTCAAGATCAAGGTCGGCGCTTCGACGCTCAGGGAGGACATGGCCCGCGTTGAGGCCGTGCGCAGCGTGATCGGCGACGAGGTGGACCTGATGGTGGATGCCAACCAGTCGCTAACGACCCCCGAGGCCATCCGGCGGGGGCGCGCCTTCCAGGCGCTCGGTTGCTTGTGGTGGGAGGAGCCGCTCCCGGCGGACGACATCGACGGCTACGCGGCCCTGGTCCACGCGCTCGACATTCCCATCGCGACGGGCGAGAACCTCTACTCGCGCTATGATTTCGCGCGCTTCCTACGCCGCGATGCGGTCGACATCATCCAGCCCGACCTGCGCCGGACCGGTGGCCCCACCGCGATGCTCCAAGTCGGCAAGCTGGCCCACGCCTTCCGCCGTCCCTATGCCTCCCACGGTGGAGGGCCCGTCCAGCTCAACGTGATGGCGAGCCTGCCCAACGCGATCTATCTCGAGACCGGGCTCATCCACCCCGACACGTCCTTCGAGCTCGAGGACGGCTGCGCGCCCGTGCCGCAGGGCCCGGGCTTCAGCTGGTAGTGGGTATAGCCGACCGGGTCCTCAGCTAAGATTCAGGGCTATCGCATTCGACCTTCCGGGAAGCTAGCGGTCCCGTTGCGTCACGCGGATTCAGGCGTCCAACGCCCTCTCTGTAGCGAGCGAGGCTCTTCGAGCTTCCCGGAAGATTGCTGAAGTGCAACGGCCCTGGCCGAGATTGGAGGCTGAGTTTGCCGAATCTGTGCCAGACTAGGGTGAGGGAGCAAGGAGAGAACTATGAACGAATCCGTGATCTCTACTGTAATCGAGCAGATGCTCGTTCTACCCGATGACGCACAACGGCAGGTATTGGAGTTCCTACAGAACTTGCGTGCCTCACGCGGCCTCCCCGGGAAGCATCTGCTGAAGTTCGCCGGCAGAATAGAAGCAGACGACCTGAAGCAGATGCAGCACGCCACCGAGAGCGATTGCGAACGGGTCGACTCAGATGAATGGTAGATACCTGTCCCTGGCAGTCCAACATAACCTCACGTTCGTGAGTCGCGATGCGCACTTCGCCGAGGTGTCCGAACTCATCCGCGAGTCCTGGTGATATCCGGCGCCAGCGTAGCCCTTCAGCTTCATCTGCACCCACGCAACAGGCCCGGGACGACATCGTCCCGGGCCTGAACGATACCCTCCCCAGCGGGGCGCGAAGTCCAGAACCAGCTCGTCATCGCCCCGCCGGATGACGCACGGCGGCGGCGAAGAGTTCTCCGGCACGGCATACCGGCAGTAGGGATGGTCATAGCGCCAGGGCACTCGCAGTGGGATCTCCTCACCAGCGATCACCAGCGAGTCGCGCCAGCCGAAGCGCACCTCCCCCCGGGAGGGCGACACATAGTGCACCGTCAGCCCCTCACACATGATCTCACTCGACGCAATGGCCTCGACGAAGGCATCAAAACTGCCCCAGTCCGCCTGCCGACCCAGCTCCACCACCCACAGCGTGTCAGCGCCCTCAACACGCAGCTCCCGGTCATCGATCCAATGCCTCTTGGGTTGCGTGTAGAGCGCGAGATAACCCTCGCCCTTCCGGGCGATCACCCATGCGCCCCGCTCCACCACCTCGTCGAAGGCCGCGCGCGGGAAGTAGGCGTGCGAGAAGAGGAAAGCATCGTCCGGAGGCAGATGGTAGAGGCAGATCAACACGTTCTCGTGCTGTACGGCACGCGGCAGGATGCCGTTGCCCGCCCAGTAGTTGGGCCGCGACATCTCATCATCGGATCCCGGGTGGTTGGTGAAGACGACCGCATCGATGCCCAACGTCGCCTGCCAGATGTGTTGCTGGTAACCCGGCTTGGCGGGCCGGTAGTCCTGCGCGCAGCTCAGGAGGTAATCCGGCGTACGGTAGGTCTGGATGTGAACCTCAGTCATCGCGTGGCAGTCGATGTCACGGTCGACCACCTCACCGAACTCCTCCACTTGCCGGCGGAGGATCTGATCGTAGCGTGCCTGATAGTCCTCGTAGAGCATGATGCCGCGCAATCGGCGCGTCTCCTGGGCGAGATCGTAGATGGTTGGGTGGGTATAGTCCTGGACGGACCAGTAGAGATGTCCGTCCTCGAGGCTATCATACGCCAGCCCACAGCCCGGGGCATCCTCCATGTTGAGGCTGTGCTGCTCGCGGAAGACGATGGGCGCGTCGAGGTCGGCAGCGATATCCGCCAGGATCTGCGGACAGCGGTAGGTGCTGGTTGCCAGCGGCACGGTGCCCAGGCTCGCGTGGTTGAACAGACCCATCCCAAACATCAGCTTCGCTGTGGAGGCGGAGCCCTCACCGCGAGCGCCGAGGATGAACCGGGGGTAGCTGCGTCCGTGGGTCGAGCCGAAGACGCCCCGGTAGGTATGCATCGCCATCTCGTAGAGCAACACGTCGATCTGTAGTTTGGCCTGGCGCCGGACCTCGGCATCCTCCGCGAAGTCGTGCAGGTTGACCAGGGCGAGGAGATCCTCCTCGAAGTAACAGTTGGAGAGCCACTCGCTGTAGCCGAATCGAACCCGGAAGTCGAACCAGCGGCGGATCAGGTGCAGCGCGTGGTCGATGTGATAGGCACCGTCCCTCCCGCTGTTGGAGAAGGTGCGATCCCTGAAACGCTGGCCCACCAGCAGCTCGTCGGCGTGAAAGATGATCTGGTGGTTCTCGGTATGGTAACAGCGGTGGTTGTCGCCCCGGGGCTCATCCCACCAGTATTTGAAGTCCAGCAGGCACCGCTCGATCTCGGCGATCAGGTCCGGCGCGAGGTGCGGACTCTTGTCATAGAGATAGAGCATGCGCAACAAGCCGGCGGCGGCGAAGTCGCAGCAATCGTCGCGCGAGTCCACATAGGCGATGCCCTCGCGGATCGGGGCCTCGTCCACGGGCAGGTCCAGCTCCAGCCGCGCGATCTGGCTGAAGAAGGCCAGCCTGCTGCCGAAGCCGGTCTGCTTCTGCTGCGATTCCGCCACACAGTACGCCAGGTAGTGCCGCCGTCGCTCCTCGAAGGTCCCGCGTGGCGTAGACCAATAGTCGTCCGGTATCATCTCAGCCTCATTTCACATCAGCCAGGTCGGGCAACGCATCCCAAGCCGGCACGTCGACGGCGAAGACCTGTCCATACCCCTGCGGATCAGCCGTGTAGATGATCTGGGTGCCCTCGGCATTGAAGCAGGGATGCAGATGCACACGCTGGGTGTGGAACGAACCACGATGCCACACCAGCACCTTCGGACCCTCAAAGCGCCCCGCGTTGAAGCGCCACAGCAGCAGATAGGGATCATGCGCGTCCCCATCGCCGACGACCAGCTCCAGCATATGGCTGTGGAAGTGCCAGCAGTGTCCCTCAAAGGGCGCCTCGACCTGATCGGTGTTGTCGTAGCGGATCGAACCGTAGACCGGTCCCTGCGGCGTCTTCCCGTGGTAGCCGATGTGCTCACCGTCACTCATCCAGTACTCATGGCCGATAGCCTCATCGGGCGCGTTGGGCCGGATCTGCCAGGCCTCGCCGGTCTCCAGGTCAAGGCCCCAGATGCGGTTCTCCACCAGGTGCCAGGGCCCCTCGTGGCAGAAGGTCATGATATTGGGATGTTGATTGGAGCAGTTGAAGTGGCCCAGCCAGTAGGCCTCCTCATAGATGAGCTCGGGCTCCCCGCCGTCGATGGGGAGTTTGAAGATCTTCGTCGGTGGGCGCGCCTCCCAGATCTCACGGAAGCCGACGTAACCGTGCCCGAGATCGATCATGAACCGGTCTGAGAGGTCCTTGTAGTGACCGACACAGATGGTCTTGCCATCGGCGGTCGCATTGGAGGCACCGCCGACATAGCCGTCGGGTCGCGTGTAGATCGGACGCTGCGCCAGCGTCTCCAGATCGAGGGCGGTCAGCACGTTGCCGCGGTAGAAATAGATCTCCTCGCGCACCGGATTCTTGGTGAGGCCACCGACCTGCCCTTCCTCCGGACCGAAGTCGGTCAACTGCACGATCGCGCCGCTCTCCAGGTCCACGCCGAAGAGGTTCGTCCGGTTGTCGCGGTCAGAGGAGAAGACGATCTTCCTCCCCTCGTCATACCAGCAGGGATATGTGAAGTAGAAATGGCTGCTGTGGCCTTTGTAGGCCGTTAGTTGGTGAACCGTTGCCCCGCTGATGGGGTCCTCGTAGATCGAAAGCTCTGATTCCCAATGCGCTCCCAAGTTTGTCCGTGCCATGGCTAGACCTCCTGTGTTGTGTGAGTCAAGGGCTGACGGTTGACGCGTGATCCGGACCGGGTCACGCGTCAGAACGGGTACTCATACCAATCCAGCAAGCCCAACGGCGTCGCGGCGCCCGCGAAGAGCAGCAGCGACGTGTATTTGTCGGCGAAGATGCGCCCGCCGCCTTCACCGTCGATAACGGCACCGCTATCATCAGCGTATTTGGGCCGCAGGGCCACGCCGGTGTCCTGACCCATCGCGGCGAACTGGCGGGCAGCCACCTTGAGGTAGCTCTCGTCACCGGTGATACGATAGGCGTGGGTCAAGGCCTCCAGCAGGTGATAGGTGGGCGCCGTACGCCGCAACGACGGCAGCTCCTTGTAGTAGGCGATCCCGTCGGGCCCCAGGCAGTGCGCGAGCATGTCATCAACGGTGTCCACGATCAGCCGTTTCACCCGCTCGGCCAATTCGCCCTCCGGTTCGATCAAGAGATAGCGCGCGAACGAGTTGGCGGTCAGCGAGATCATAAAGGGCACCCGTGGCATGCTGTGGCTGGTGTAGGGCGCCAACAACGCGCCGTAGGCATCAAACCAGTCGAGATACATGGTGACCAGGCGACGGGAGGCCTCGCGCCACCGCTCCTCGCCCGTCCCAATCCACATGCCGACCAACGCACGTAGCGCCCAGCCCCCCTCCCGCACCGAGGTGGCGCCGGGGGTGCGCATCACAGGGCGATCCAGGTGCCGCAGGATGTTCTCCGCCACCGAGCGCGCGGCTTCCAGCGCCTCGGTCCGCCCGGTGAAGGCGTAGGCGTCGAGCAGGCCCTCGGTCCATTCATGCGAGGGTATCACGCTGCCGGTGACGTGGTAGCGTGTGTGGATCTTCAGACCACCGTGGACCAGAGGGTCAGGACTGTAGTGACAGAGATCCACGTCCAGCCAGTGACGGGCGCTGACCAACGCCGAGTCGAGCGCGCGTCTCTGCCCCGTCAGGGCATAGTAGAGCGCGCAGGCATGCGGGCGGTCATACTCGTTGTTGACCCAGACACTGTGGCCCTGGCCCCGGCCCTGCCCCGTATAGCCGGCATCCGGCGCATCGCCAAAGTGAAACATGCCCAAGGCCTTGGGGCGTCCGTCGTGCATCCGGTTGAGGAACGTAAGCAGACGAGCGGGAAGCTGCACGGGGAAGAACGCCTCAAGCCACGGGTTGTTCTCGCGGAACCAGTCGCGAGAGAGCGCCGGCTGATCGGGAAGCTGAAACTGAAGACTCCGGGTGCTGATCGTATCGAGAGCGGTCTCGGGTCGGTGGAAGTGGAGCTGCAGACGGTGTGTCTTCGCCATGCCCTGGATCAACGGTGCGGGCGGCGCATCAACCGGATAGAGCGAGCAGAGGACCCCCTCCTTGGATACGCGCAGGGCTTTGGGGAAGTTCTGATGTGCCTGGTGGATCGAGAGCGCCACACCGGCCCGATCATCGCACCAGTCGACCCAGAAATCGCCATAGAAACTATCCACGAAATGCTCGTTGGCCTGGTAGAGAAGGGTCTCGGTGGTGAGCGACATCTCCAATGGATCACCGTCGGACTCCTGAATCGCTGTGCGGTAGTAGCCCTCACCTAAGGCGAGATGGGGAGCAGCGTCTCCAAACGCCTCAGCCCCGATCGGCGCGAAGGCCAACGACAACGCCTCCAGCATCAATTCAGGAGCTTCCTCCGCGTGGATGAACTGGTGCTCGACTTCGATGTAGGGTTTGCCCGCGTAGGCGGTGATCCGTCCCCGGAAATCGAGGTAGCCCTCGCCATCGGCCCTACGGTGCTTGCCGCGCACCGTGATCACGACGCGCAAGGGGCCCGCCTCCTCGACCTCCAGGTCGACCGGCCCGTTCGCCGTCGAGAGATCAACCCCGTCACAGCGCAACACGAAGCCGCGGAAGGGTGCATCCAACGACTCGGGCCACAGCTTCGCCCCCTCGAGACAGATATCTTGAAGCGGCAGAAAACCCTCGCTGCCGACGGTGAACGCTAACGGACCGGTATCCACCCGCAGGCCCGTAGGGACCTCGGAGAGCGTGACGCGAGCCGCTGGTGTCGCTGCATCAGGCGCCGCGGAGATCTCGAACGTGAGCGTCTTGGCCTGATTGCCGGGGAGATCAGGTTGAAAGCTCACCAAGAGCCACTTGACGCTGCCGTCGGGCCACGTCGACAACACACGCCGCTGCAGCGGCAGGGGCACCTCCCCGTCACGGATGGTCAGGCGCTCCGGGTCATGCAGCCGGTCCTCGGCAAAAGGCAGGCTGAAAGTAACCGGCTCTCGTTCACGGTCGAAGCAGGAGATCTTCTCGAAGGTCAGTGTGTTCATCGCAGTCCTTCCGGGTTGTAGATAATGATGATGATAGGAACCACCTTCAGTCATCGGAGAGCTTGAGCCTCATGACCACATCGTCGCGACGGATATCCATCACCGACGCGGGGAACTCGGCGACACAATAGGGGGACTCAAGGTGCGACGCCGTCCGCAGGGGAAGCGGCTCGCCGTTTCTGAGGCACGGACCCTGCCAGCCGATCTCCAGCATGTCGCCACGCAGCGTTGTCCAGCGCACATCGAGGCCCTCGACGGAGACGGGCAGCGACAGAACCCGCTCTCGAAACGCCGCAAAATCGCCATCCAGCGCCGCCCGTCCCATCTGACCGAGCCAGACGGTGCGAGATCCGTAGGCGCGCAGCTCCCGATACGCCGAATGGCCCGACCTGATGAACGTCATCTCCTGAGAGGCCCATAGCGCGAGATACCCATCGCCCTTCCGGGCGAAGGCCCAACCCGCACCCTCAGGGAACACGACCTCATCAAAGGCGTGGACGGGGAAGTAGGCATGGGTGAAGCCCATCCAGTCGTCCTCGGGCAGCCGGTAGAGCGCAACCAGCGCATCATGCCACTGCACCACCCGCGGCAGCACATCGTTGCCCAGCCAGAAGTTCGGGCTCCGCGCATCCTCAAGGCTATTACACGTCGGATGCGTGACGAAGACGGTGGCGCCGTGCCCGAGTGTCGCCTGCCAGACGTGTTCGCGGTCGCCCGGTTCGCCCGGCTTGTAGTCCTGAACCGAACTCAGTAGAAAGTCGGGGGTCTTGTAACTGACCAACTCAGCACCATCATCGCCCTCAAGCCCGTGATGCTCGCGGTTCCAGATCCCCTCCTCCGGCAGATCCGCAGCGATGACCTGCAGCATCACCGGCAGCTCGTACTCCTGCATACAGGCGACACGGGTGGTCGCGCGGATCGCGTCGTTGACCACCCCCATACCCAGCATCAGTTTGGAAACGCCCGATGTGGCCTCCAGATAACCGCCGAAGAGGCTGGTCGTAGAGGACAGCCCACGACTCGCTCCAAAGACCCCTTTGAAGGAATTGAGCCCGAGCAGGAAGAGCAACTTGTCCATCAACACCGTCGCCGCCTCCCACACCTGCTCATCATCAGCCATATCAATAATGCAGGAGATCGCCAGAAAGGTCTCCTCCAAGACAAGGTCCGAATGCCATGCGCGCAGGCCCCTCTGAGCGCGCGCGTGCATCCAGTCCAGAGCTCGCCGCTCCCCCCGCGCACGATGCCATGTGCCGCGCTCGCCGCTAGACACGAAGATGAGCTCGGGACAGCGCTGTCCGGCAAGGAGTTCAGCCGTCGCAGCCAGCAGCTCGTGGCTCTCCAAGAGCCCATATTCGCCCGCGACACCTTCAAAGTCAATCTGCGCGATCGCAACCTCAAGCGGCTGGAAAGCCTCCGCAGGGAACTCCGGCGCGTCACGGAACCGATGTTGGATGCTCAGCAAACCCAGGAGATCGCCATAGGTGTCACCACGTCCCGTTCCCAAGCCTGCCGCCGCCTCAGACAACACCTGAATGTCCACATATGACCACAATCCGACAGCCATCTTGGCCATCTCCGAGTAGACGCCCACCTCACGCCGTGCGATGTTGAGCAGGGCCTCCTGGCGCCGGGCCTCATAGGTCCCCGTAGGCACCTCGGCGACGCGGCTGTTATCAAGGCCCCACAGCGGTATCCGGCGCGTGACCCGCATGCCGCCCTGATAGTACTCGTTAGCGCGCGGCATCAGGATCACGTCAAAGGCCCCGCCCGGGTGCTGATAGGCACGTCCCAGCCTGGCGTTTTTGCCCGCTGCTCCCTCGCGGTTTGCCTCGGCGTAGATCGGCCCCTCCACGTCAGAGGCAGTGCCGTGAGAGGCGCGACGAGCCCCTCGACTCACGGAGACGAGCCGTGCGGTCAGGCTCGCAGATTCGTCGAAGTCCGGCGCATCGCCCTTCTCGGGCCAATGCACCAACAACTCATCCTCCCGGGCGAAGACATAGCGATCCAGATAGGCGGCGCAGAAGACCCTCTCGAGAAGGTCACGCCGCTCGAGAGGGGAAATCCGCGTAGGTAGGCAGACCCCCACGACATCTGCAGGCAGATGTCGTACGTCGGGATCCGGATGCACGACCCGTAGCGCCAATGATGTAGCAGCTACACGATCGAGGGGCATCGTGATCCGCACCAGCACCGACGTCGTTCCCTGCGCGAGCTGCACGCCGTAGCTCAGATCCAGCTGCCGGCGCCTCCGTTCAGTGTGGGTGGGTTGGGGCCCGACGTGTTGTCGATTCACCCAAAGATTGACTCCAGCAACGCTCGCACCGTCGCCTTCTGCGGCGCCTAGGCCGAGCAAAGTCACAACCAGGGTCACCTCACGGGTCGATGGGGACTCAAGCTCCGCATAGGCCCACACGCAGGCAACGTCAGCTGCATCCGCTCGGCCCGACAGAGGCATAAGCCGGAGATCCCCCAATGTATGGTCGTCCAAGCTACGGACGTAACGCCAACGGCCCTCCTGATCCCCCGGCAGCACGAGCACGTCGTCGGGTGAGGTCGGCTCAGCCGCATCATCTGCGACCACCGGATCGGGCTCCAGCGTCGAGCTTTCCCCTCCACCCACGGGCAGCGGATAGGGTCCCATCACAAGCCAATGGTGAATATAGCCATCCTGCAAGGCATAGCGAAGGCGGGTAGGTAACATAGGGAGTCTCCTTGGATTGCTCTGAGCAGGGCTGTGGGCCGGCAAGGCGGCTGAGGATCCGGATCCGAGCGGCGTCCCGTGACGCCACTCCAGCATTCACGATTCGATCATCGGCGGTCTACGACGACGAGGACGAGTGAGAATCGAGAAGGCCAGGAGAGCGGCGCCGAGGAGTCCCTCAGCGGGCAGCAGGATCAGGCTGAGGCGCCCAAACATCGTTTGCTGGATCAGGGAGGTCACCAAGTCGGCCACGAAGAGCATCAGCAGCAGGATGCCGGATACCCTGGCAAAGCGCCGAAAGACATCGCCTGAGGACATCCCATCCTTCAGATACCCATCGATGACAAAGATAAAGATCAAGTAGGCGAGCCCTGCCACGACATAATAGGCCTGACCCCAGAACCTCGTTACCCAAGCGCGGCGGATGGAGTCGCCAACGTACAAGACCGCCAAGGTCGCCATGAAGCTATGCCGCACCACCACCATGACCCAGAAGCCCAACGCGACGTTCAGCGCCCAGGCCAGTAAAACGCCAGCATGTGGTAGGATCTTCTTCATGCCTTGATTCTGATTCAACGTTACTCCATTACCTTTCCGCATTGTCGCTGAATGAAGGTCGGCCCTTGGTCCCCTCATTCAACGGTTGAGTATCCTCTCTTATCGTGGCAACCGACAACTGTCGCAAGCAGACGCCTAGGCCAACCACAGCGGCATCGGCTGCCCCCTATCCCAAAGACGGCTAGCATAGAGGAGACGATAGGCATCGGCGACATAGAACTGCCCAAACGGCCTCTGGGGCAGCACGTCGATCAGCCGCGTCGCTAACTGGTCCGCCATCGCCTCATCCAATCCTGAAGCCACCGCATAGTCGAAGTAGATCGCCAGATCGTGGTCCGGCGCTTCCACGATGTGCGTGATGCCGTAGTCTTCCGGCGAGCGCTGTGCCGGCGCATAGCGTTCCAGAAGAAATGCCCCGGGAGATCCTGAATGAATCGCATCCTGGTGTGCATAGACGAAGTTCACCGTCTCCTGCGCCGCTTCCATCGTCTCGCCGGGGAAGCCGAAGAAGAAGAACGTATGGTTCCAGATCCCGGCACGAGCGCTATCGCGCAAGATGCGGCTCATCACCTCAAGTCGCGTCCCCTTGTGCATCCGCTGAATGGTCGATTCAGCGGCGGTCTCCAACCCGAAGAGCAGCATGCGACATCCGCCGCGCGCCATCGACTCGAGCAAGTCACGACTCAGAGCATGGTCGAAGCGGACGCAACCGCACCAATGGATATCATCACGACCTTCAGCCAACTGCGTCGACAGCACGTGCAGCGTCTTGGGGGTGAGGGCCTCATCGGCGAAGAAGATATGCCGGGCACCGTAACGCGCCTTGAGCTCTCGCATGTGCTCGACAACGAGATCGGGATCCACCATGCGAAACTCGCACGGTCCCCCGTACCCGACATTGCAGAAGGCACACTTACCATGATAGCAGCCGTGAGAGCTCAGCAAGGGTAGGACCAGATCGGGCGCCAGATAGCGATCCAGGGGGAGCCCATCAAAGTCGGGGAGCAGATCCGGCACAGGCAGGATGCGAGAAGGCGTCGAGCGCACCTCCCCCTTATGGCGCCAGATGAGGTTGGGGACCCCGGCAAGGTCGCGTCCTTCGTCAAGCACCTCGGTCAGGCGCAGCAAGGCCCCCTCCGCCTCGAAGACGAGGGCGCTGTCGAAGAGGTCGAACAGCGCCGGCGTCTTGGGGAGTTGTTCGCGCAACATGGAGATGTGCGGCCCGCCGACCACGATGTGGCTCGACACCCCCACCTGCTTGATCAGATAGGCCAGCGTCATCCCCGCCAGCATCTGGTCCAACGTGGGAATCGAGATGCCGATCAGATCGGGCTGCTCCTCGACGATGTCACGGACGATGCCCTCCGCAAAGAGAGAGTGGAAGAAGTTCCGCTGAGGATCGGCGACGGCCCGCAGCAATGCCTTGCTGCTGTCCACCGGCACCGATGAGACGAAGCGCGTGAACTCGAAGGCGTCCGGATGAAACGGAGCAGAAGCCACCGCCAGACTCGCGTTGAGCGTCTGAAAGGCCTGGAGACTGGTGCGACCATCGTAGAAGCGCGCGTCGCGCATCGTAGCTTTGGCCGAAGCGACCCGCTCCACCAGGCGGGTCGTCTGTGACCCGCGTGGAGAGGCTATCGTCTCCTGCCCCGGCGCCGACTGCGGCGCACACCGCGTCAGATGCTCCGGAGATAACAGCGTGTCGAAGACCTCAAAGTTGAGGTCGCGCTGGATGACCTCGTGACCGTGGGCGCGCAGGTGAGCCGTCAGCGTCGGCAAGGCCAGGTGCGGCATCACCGGCAGCCAGTGCGGCGGAAAGACGAGAAAGACCTTCATCCAGCCAGGCCGCTTGCCACATCGCAGCGCACCCTATGCCCAGGTTCCACCTCGACCATCGTCGGCTCGATCTCGTCACAATAACCGGGGAGCATATCGCTGCACCGGGGATGGAAAGCGCAGCCTTTCGGCAGCGCATAGGGATCGGGCACCATGCCTCTGATGGAAGCCAGCCTCTTCCGATCCCGCGTCTTCTGACCCAGCCGGGGGATCGACTGCAGCAGAGCACGCGTATAGGGATGTAAGGGGGTGTGGAAGATCGTATCCACAGTTGCCTGCTCCACGACCTTGCCCATATACATCACCACCACGTTTTCAGTCATCTGGGCAACGACCCCCAGGTTGTGCGTGATGAACATGATCGCCATCCCAAGCTCATCCTGGAGGCGGCGCATCAACGTCAGGATCTGCGCTTCGGTCGTCACGTCCAGCGCCGTCGTCGGCTCATCGGCGATCAGCAGACTCGGATGGCATGAGAGCGCCATCGCGATCATCGCCCGCTGCCGCATGCCCCCGCTTAGTTCGTAGGAGAATTGATCAATCGTCCGATCCGGCAGCGGCATACCGACGAAATCCAGCATCTCGATCGCCTTTTCGCGGGCCTCATGCTCACCGATACCCTGATGCAACGTGATGGCCTCAACAATCTGGTTGCCGACCGTGTGCACCGGACTGAGCGACGTCATCGGCTCCTGGAAGATCATGGAGATCTCGGCGCCGCGGATGTTGCGCATCTCCCTGCCCTGCGCGTCAAGCTGGACCAGATCAACGGGCTCGCTCCCACCACGTCCATTGCGGCGATGGTACAGGATCTGTCCCTCGACGATCCTACCCGGCTTAGGCACGATACGCATAATGGAGCGTGCGGTGACGCTCTTGCCGCAGCCGCTCTCCCCCACGACCCCGAGGCTCTGCCCGCAATAGAGGTTGAAATCGGCATCGTCCACAGCCCGCGCCGTACCCTCGTCAAGGAAGAAATAGGTCTTGAGGTTCTTCACTTCTACAAGGAGGTCGTTTTTATCCACTTGGCATGCTCCTATCAGCAGCTTCCGCCGGAAGCTGATAACTAGCTACCGGGCGTAGGGGTCCGCCGCATCGCGGAGTCCGTCACCCAAGAAGTTGAAGGCAAAGACGGTCAGCACGACGGCGGCACCGGGCCAGAAGACCCACGGGGCCTGCGCAAGGGAGCGCACGTTCTGTGCCTCCTGCAGCAACACACCCCAACTGATCGCCGGTGCCCGCAATCCCAGACCGATGAAGCTCAGGCCGGTCTCACCCAGGATGGTCCCGGGAATCGCGATCGTCAGGCTGGCGATGATGTGGCTGAGGAAGGAAGGCACCATATGTCGTAGGATGATACGCACCTCACCCGAACCACAGAGGCGTGCGGAGAGCACGAAGTCCTCGTTGCGCAACTGCAAGAAGCGTCCGCGCACCACCCGCGCCATCCCCGTCCATCCGATCAAGGAGAGGATGATCGTGATCCCGAACTAGAGCCTGACCACCGGCCAGTTAGCCGGCAGCGCCGCGCTGAGCGCCATCCACAGAGGGATATCGGGGATCGTCCGCACGAACTCGATGACTCGCTGGATGATCGTGTCGACCCGTCCACCATAGTATCCTGAGATACCACCCAGAATGATGCCCAGCACCAGACTCATAAGAACGCCGATGAGCCCGATAGAGAGCGAGATCCGTGCGCCAAAACAGAGACGCGAGAAGAGATCCCGACCCAAGCGGTCCGCGCCGAAGAGGAAGACACCCTGCTCCCCGCGATCCACGTCAATGCCGAAGAGGTGCAGGTCGGTTTCGAAGAGTCCCCAGAGCTTATAGGGCGTGCCCCTCACGAAGAGCTTGACCGTATGGCGAGTGCTGACGTCATCGATGTAATAGTAACGTAGCGTTTCCTCGTCGCGCTCCCGATCTCGGTGGTAGATGAAGGGCAAGTGGAGCTTGCCCTCGGTATCGATCACACGTACCGGCGTCGGCGGTGCCAACTTGAACGCAGCGAAGTAGGCCTCCGGATCGTAGGGGGCCACAAACTCGGCGAAAATGGCGATCAGATAGAGGATGATCAGGATCACCCCGCCCACAACCGCCAGCTTGTGCCTGCGGAACTTCCACCACATCAACTGCCACTGACTGGCTACATAGAGCCGCTCCTCATCGACATTGTCGAGGGGCATCTCAGGGGCTTGATCCAGCACCTCTTGCTCGGAGACCTCTCTAGGGACGTGTTGCGTTGGCGTTGTCATCGTCTACCCCTCCATACGTATGCGCGGGTCGAACCACGCCAGCAGAATGTCCGAGATCAGCGTGCCGATCACCGTCAGCGTACTCAGAAGCAGGAGGAAACTACCCGCTAGGTACATGTCCTGCGACGTCAGTGCACGTAGCATCATCGGACCCGTCGTCTGCAGGCTGAGCACGTAAGCCACGAGCGTCTGTCCTGAGATCAGCGAGGCGAGTGTCCATCCGACCGTGCTGAAGAAGGGATTCATCGCCACGCGCACCGGGTATTTCCACACTAGCTTACGTTCCTTCAATCCTTTGGCGCGTGCGGTTTCGACATAGGGCTTGTTGAGTTCGTCCAGCACGTTGGCCCGCGTGGTACGAATACTGCCCGCCGTGCTGCCCAGGGCAATCACAACCACCGGAATCCAAAGGTGCTTGAGCAAGTCCACAACCTTACCCCAAGTCCAGGGCGCTCCCATATACTCCTGGGAGAAGAGCCCGCCCACATTGAGGCCAAACTGCCGCATGGCGACCCACATGACCACCAGGGCGATGAGAAAGCCCGGTAAGCCTGCACCGATGAAGCTGAAGGCCGAGAAGAGATAGTCCGGAATCGAGTACTGATGCGTCGCCGAGAAGACGCCTACCGGAATCGCGACAAACCAACTCACCAGGATCGAGATCGAGGAGAGCGTAACCGTCAACGCCATCCGCTCCCAGATAAGGTCCTTGACCGGCTTGCGCCACTCCATCGACTGTCCCCAATCACCTCGCAGGATGATACCGGAGACCCATTTATAGTACTGCACATAGACCGGCTGCCCCAGCCCATAGCGCTGCCTGAGCGCCTCGATCTCGGCTTCATCCACATAGTCACCCATCTGGCGCAACCCCGCCACGTAGGAGGTGAGGTAATCTCCAGGAGGCAACTGAATCACCGCGAACGAGATCATAGAGATCACGATCAGCGTGGGTATCATGATCCCAATGCGCTTGAGTATGTATAGCAGCATGCACGTCCTCCTGAACTCAAGAGACCCTAAGGGACAAGGGATAGGGAATCAGGAACAAGATAGCGAGGAACAGAGGCGTCTCCTTGTCCCTCATAACCTTCTCCTTGTTTCCTTATCCCCTATCCCCTAGTCTCATCATCGATCCTAGAAGACGGAGGGCAGACGCGGGCGTCCGCCCTCCGTGAAGCTAACCGGCTCGCAGCTACATTGAGTGCGCGTCCGGATCATCCCAGAAGTAGGACTCCGTCTGCAGCAGGTGCTCATCACCCGACGTATCATCGACGGGCTGCCCCGGCAGATAGTTGCGGAAGCCGTTCTTGACGATCACCGGAGCGGGTGACTCACCCAACACACCGATCATCGGCAGTTCCTCGGCCCAGATGTCCAGGACCTTTTCGAACTTCCGATTCTGCTCATCGGGATCGGGCTCTACTGCAACCTCATCCCAGGCGCGCCAGATGTCCCAGATGAAGTGATCCGCGGGCGGCTCGACACCCGCCGCCGCGGTCCGGTCGTTGTACCAGATACCAAACCCGGCTGCCCACGGGCGATCGGGGTTGAGGCCGCGGAAGAGCTGCGCCATCGGCGCCAGCGGCAGCACGGTGCGATCGCCGCCCCACCAAGCCGCCTCGATCTCATTCGCGCTGTAGTGCTCCGTGTAGAGCGCGCGCTCGAAGTACCGGTAGACCGCGTTGATGCCCACGTCATTGAGGTACTTGACGATCAGTTGCACCATATCCTCATCGGGAGTCCCAGGCTGAGCCGTGCCCTCGATGGTGAAGGTGATCGTGCCGCTCCCGTCCTTGAACATTCGGAAGCCCTCGCTGTCCCGCTGATCGTAGCCGGCGTCGTCGAGCATCTGGTTCGCCAGATCAGGATCGTAGTCGATGTAGGCGTTCGACAGTTTCGGGTAGTAGTTAGGTGAGAGCGAGATCGGGCTGTACTGGCGCGGGGTCTTCATGCCGTCCCAGATCAGCTCATTGGCCTCCTCGCGGTTGATCGCGTGGGAGATAGCAATGCGAACCTCACGTGTGTTGAAGAACTCGTTGAGCCGCGGCTCCTTGGTCGCCAGGTTGAGCTGGAGCGCATCATGACTGGCGCTGACCCCGAGCATGACCTGGTAATCGCCGTTGGCCTCGTTTTCCTTGAAGAGGCTGTAGTTGGCGATGGAGACGTGGCGGTTGTGGAAGTCGATCTCGCCGTTCACGATCCACATGTTGAAGACCTCCGCAGACTCGAACAGGCGGTGCGTTACCGTGTCGATGTAGGGAAGCTGGTTGCCCTCAGGATCGACGCCGAA
This sequence comes from Anaerolineae bacterium, assembly GCA_040774145.1. Classification (GTDB taxonomy): domain Bacteria; phylum Chloroflexota; class Anaerolineae; order B4-G1; family SLSP01; genus PWVB01. Next base: position 4,043 of record JAXGUU010000027.1, on the reverse strand, counting down.
GAAGTAGGGATTACGCTCCATTCGGAAGAGCTCTTCACTGAGCGTGTTCTTGGCGAGCCACGGGGTAGGCCACGGGATGTCGGGGTTCAGATGGAAGAGGCGGCGATCCTCGAAGTACTCGGTCCAAGAGTTGAACCCCGCTGCCGCGGTGGCAGCCTCGAGAGCGTCCGTATCATCCGTCGTGTCCATGTGGAACTGGCTCAGGTAATGAGCGGGCATGAAGAACCCGTGGAGCTCGCGCAACGCGTCATACATATGCAGCGGCCTGGGGTGCGCGAACCTGTAGACAACCGTGTAGTCGTCGGGGAACTCCGCCTCACACAGCACCTTACTGCCGTTCTCGTCGACCGTCGTGAGCTTGGTCCATAGACCCGGCTGGAGCTCGGGATGCGCAGCGTAGTGATCGAAGAACCACTTGTAGTCCGCGCTGGTCATCTCCACACCATCGGAGTACTTGAGGCCCTTGCGCAGGTGGAGCGTGAAGGTGGTAGCGTCATCGCTGACATCCCAGCTCTCGATCATGCGGGGGATCAGATTCATGTCCTTATCCAGCCAGACCAGGGACCGGTCGACGTGCTTCGTGGGGCCCCAGCGGTCGGAGACGCCACTGAAGCCACGGCGGAGGTTGCCGCCGTAGTTGCCGATGCTCTCACGGGTCTCGACGATGTAGGGGTTCAGGGGTAGGCGCTCGTCCACGGGAGGTAGCTGACCTGCCGCGACCAACGCAGCCAGCATCGGGGCCTCGTTGTAGCGACCTGCCGGGGCCTCGGGCTCGACGACTTCCTCCTCCTCGACCTCCGGCTCCTCCACCACGACCGGCTCTTCGGTCTCTTCCACCACAACCGGCTCTTCCGGCTCCTCTACCACGGCTGGGGGCTGGGTGGGCTCCGGCGTCAGGGGACCGCCACAGGCCGTCGCCACAGCACCCGCTGATGCCAATGCAGAGACATACAGAAACTCACGACGCGTTAACTTATGTCGCCGACTCATAGATTACAACCTCCTTTTGAGTAACATCGCAAAAACCAAGAGGGCTCCTCATCTGAGGATGACTCATCTCCGCCGGCATGGCGGGCCACTGACGGCATTTCGTCAATACTCACCTCCTTCTGACTGCAAAGCACCACCACCCGAGCGGGGGGAGGGTTCCCCCAGCGTGTCCCCGGACCAGATCTGAGCCCCCTCTCGACACCTAGGCTGCAGAGGACGTCCGCCCAGCCACCCCCATAAGCGTCAGCTCTTCCGCACGATGGCAACTGACAAAGTGTTCCGGCATGATCTCGCGCAAGTGAGGTGTCTGCTCCTTGCAGACCTCCTGGGCGTAGCGACAACGCGGGTGGAAGTAACAACCACTGGGCGGATTCGCCGGGTCAGCCACATCGCCTTCCAGAACAATGGGCTCGGTCCGGGAACGCGGATCGGGCTTGGGCACGGCCGACAACAAGGCTTCGGTGTAAGGGTGCAACGGATTCAGGAAGAGCTTCTCGGTTGTGGCATGCTCGACGAGCTTGCCCACGTACATCACCGCGACCCGGTCGCTGATGTGCTCAACCACACTCAGATCGTGGGAGACGAAAAGATAGGTCAGGTTGAACTCCTCTTGAAGGTCCTGGAGCAGGTTCAGCGTCTGGGCCTGAATGGACACGTCAAGCGCGGAGACGGGCTCATCACAGATGACTAATTGCGGATTCATCGCCAGGGCTCTCGCCACGCCGATGCGCTGGCGCTGGCCTCCGCTGAAAGCGTGAGGGTAGCGCGTCATATACTCGGGACGCAGCCCAACCACCTTTAGGAGGTCCGCAACACGATCCTGCAGTTCCTGTCCCCGCGCGATCTTGTTGACCAGCAGGGGCTCACCGACGATGTCGAGCAGGGTCATACGCGGGTTGAGTGAGGAGTAGGGATCCTGAAAGATCATCTGCATGTTCTGGCGGATCTCTTTGAGCATATGACGATCCAACTCCGCGACATTCACGCGGCCCATCCGGCGATCGTCGAACCAGATCTCACCTGCCGTAGGTTCATAGGCCCGCATAATCAGGCGCCCGGTCGTGGTCTTACCACAACCGCTCTCACCTACCAAGCCAAGCGTCTCGCCCTGGCGAATGTAGAAGCTCACGCCATCGACAGCTCGGACATATCCCACCGTCTTGGGTGAGAAGAAGCCCTTACGGATGGGAAAGTGCTTCTTCAGATCACTCACCTGAAGAAGCGTTGGCGCCGTCGCTGGTGATGTCGCGGTCTGAACGTTGGCCATAGTCCCTTCCTTCATTGTGCTTAGGAGTTACGTGACGCGCAGGGTTTCGGTAGGCATCGACCCCAGCACCTTACGGCGAGCGATCCGCCCTGGACGCTATCCCCGCCCCATCCGGTCCGCCCTCGGGCAACACACCGATATCCCGCAACGCCAGGATGAAATCGTCGAACTGCATCGGCTTGTGGAGCAGGGCCTCGAAGGGCGTCATATCAACCTGATGTTGGCTGTCCTGCCAAAGGCACATCACGACCGGGATCTGCTGCGTACAGGGCTCCGAGCGCAAGTGTGTCAGAATCTCCCAGCCCGTGACCTCCGGCAATTCCGATTCCAGCACGATGACTGCCGGCTGCTCCTGCCGCGCCAACGCAAAGACCCCCGAGCCTGAGCTGGTATTGACGACCGAAAACCCGCTCTGTTCGGCGTAGAGCTTGAGCAGATAGATGAAATAAGGGTCGTTCTCGACCAACAGCAGCTTGGGCCGCGACATTGCTGTGTCCACCTCTGAGGAGCGTCGATCAGGCAGCAGGTCGGTGACTTGGCAGTCGGATATACCAATCACACATGTTTATCATAACATAGTCCGACGCGGCTGTCATGCACGTGATGGACACGCTGCTTGGACAATCTGGACGGTCCGCGGTTCAGCGGATCGAAGGGGTCTGCGACGTCAGGCGTGACGACGTCGATAGTCGGTCGGAGACATATCGAGGTCGCGGCGGAAGACACGGCAGAAATAGCTGGCGTCGGAGAAGCCGACAGCGGCGGCGATCTCGCTGATGCTCAACGCCGTCGTCTGCAACAGGCGCCGGGCCTGACGCAATCTGAAGCGGCTCAGATAGATCATGGGCGTAACGCCGGTCTCGTCGGAGAAGCAGCGGTCGAGGTGACGCGGACTGAGATTGACGTGTGCCGCAATCTCTTTCCGGGAGATCGACTCCATATAGTGCTCATGGATATAGGCCATCGCCCGTCGCACCAGCTTACGCGTCTCGACGCTCGACCCCGCGCCACGCCGCAGGGCCGCCTCCAGGCGATACAGGGTCTCTTCGGCGCTGAACAAGCCCTTTCCCAGCACCGCCGTCACGCCCTGATTGAGCTCGGTCAGCGCCTCCGCCGTCAACGTCTTCGCCGTCAGGACCACAATAGGGATGTTGCAGAGGTCCGGGTGGCTCTGCATATGCGCAATGACCTCGAACCCCGTCATCTCCGGCATCATGAGATCCAGCAACACGAGATCAGGGCGGACCTGGGTCATGATATCCAGGGCCTCCTGTCCATTTCCGGCTTGTAGGATGCGACAGCCGGCATACTGCGACTGCAACAGCCAGATATGGGTTGCCAGGATCTCCGGATCGTCATCAACGACCAGGATCGTTGCCGAGGCCGGTGCATCAGCCTCAGCGGCTGCGACGAGGCCCTGTCGTTCCAAGACCTGCACCAGGCCCGCCGAGCTGACGGGCTTGGTCAGGTAATCAAGGGCCATCATCGCGCCGCTGTCCTCCTCCTGAAGCAACGAGTAGAACAACACCGGCGTCTGCCACGTAGCGGGGTTGTTCTTGAGCACCCTCATCATTGCCCATCCCTGCTCGGCAGCGGGCCGCATGCCTAAGATCACGGCCCGAGGCGCGCGCTCCAGGACTTTGCTCAACCAGCTTCCCGGTCCCTCAGCCGCCTCTCCCTCGCCGACCCGGATCTCTTGAACGACGTAGCCGCGCTCGCGCAAGTAGTTTGACAGCCCGTACGCCTCTTCACGACGATCCGACAGAATCAACACCGGACGGGACTC
>JAXGUU010000026.1:0-21678 GCA_040774145.1 Anaerolineae bacterium | reverse complement strand
GAGACCCTGGCTGACCCGGACCGCTTTCCGGAGGCAGTTGAGGCCCTGAGGGCTGTGGCACCTGTGGACCAACCCCACAGCGGGTTTCCCCCAGGGTGCACAGCCCCGAAGACGCACATAATCGTACCTCTCTCAAGAAAGGAGACGGCTTGACTCCGGTAACATTATCGTTCGACCGAACCGTAGCCCTTCGGTAACATTATCATTTGGTTTGACACGGGGTGCGCCGGCCTGCTCAGGTCACGCTCTTGTCGGGCTCTTCCTTTTGCAGCAGACTAGTGTAAAATAGCACCATGTAGACTTAACGTTGAGCACTTTCCGACGAAGTCTGTGCGTTCGATGACCAGGTTGCTGCCGGTCCCGTCGTTGGGGGGCTGAGATAGGAGAGTCCGCAACCGGTCGTCAGCGTCGGGAAAGTGGTCTGCAGGACAGTCGGCTCTGGCTGTAGATATCACAAGCTGTGGGAATGCCCATGGTTCTGGCAATTGAGTGTGGATGGCTTTGACTTTGCGCCTTGGTGATGGTGAGTAGACGTCTCTGATGTAGGGTTGCCGCCATCGTCGCGGTGCGTACCCGATGAGGCGCATGGTCGACAGAGTTGGATTCTGCGGCCTGCACGCTAGGGCATGTCTTGGCTGGGTTTACCCTTGTGATGAACGGCTGTGGCACGACTGCCATAGCCGTTTTGCGTTTCCTAGCGGATGGAGTGGCTGGATATGGCCGGCAGCATCACCGGTTTGGAGCCTCAGAAGCGCTCCAAAGACCGGGTCAATGTCTACCTGGACGGGGAATTCGCGTTTGGGTTAGCCTACCTGGTCGCAGCGAACCTGAGCATCGGTATGTGGCTGTCCGATGAGAAGGTCGCCGAACTTAAGGCTGCGGATGGCTTGGAGCAGGCCCACAGTAGGGCTCTGGACTACCTGACCTATCGACCGCGCAGTGAAGCTGAGCTACGGTTGTACCTGGCGGAGAAAGGTTATGCCGAGGGCGTTGTGGAGGATGTGATGGCGCGCCTGGCGCGTGTTGGGCTGATCGATGATGAAGGCTTCGCCCAATACTGGCGCGACAATCGAGCACGTTTTCGCCCTCGAGGAAGACGGATGTTGAGATACGAGCTGGGCCAGAAAGGCGTTGCTTCCGACGTGATCGACGCAGCCTTGGAGGACTATGATGAGATGGCTGCGTTGCGCAAGGTGGCCCAGGAACAGGCGCGGCGGTTGCGGAACCTTCCGCCGGATTTGGCTCGCCGGCGCCTGTTCGAGCGACTTGCTCGTCGTGGGTTCTCCTACGACCTGATTCAGGAGACGCTCACTATCCAAGACTTCCCTCAACTATATGATGATGACGAGGAGGACTGAATGGAGTGGCTGGTTGGTGTCATTGCTCTGATCATTGGATTGGCTGCCGGAGGCGCGGTGGGCTACTTTATCCGCCAGCAGCGCTTTCAGCAGGAGCTGGGGAATCTTGAGGCGATGCGGACCCGCCTGCTCGAGGAGGCTGAAAAGCAGGCCCGTGACATCGTTCTCAATGCGAGAGATGAGACGCTCAAGACGCGCCAGGAGATGGAGGCCGAGCTCGACAGCCGTAATCAGCAGTTGCGGCGGGAAGAGGATCGGCTGCAGAAGCGTCGCGAGCAGTTGGACGAGCGGCAGGAGCGCGTGGATCAACGCGAACAACAGCTTAACAAGCGTCAGAGTGCGCTGGACAAGCGTACCAATGAGCTGCAGAAGGTGGAGGAGCAGCGCCTTGAAGAGCTACAGCGCATCGCGAATCTGACGGTCGAAGATGCCCGGAACTTGCTCCTCGATCAGGTGGCTCAGGAGACGCGTCAGGATATGGCGCGAGTCATCCGTGAGGAGGAGGTCCGTGCGCGCCAGGAGGCCGATGAGCGGGCACGTGACATCGTCACGACGGCGATACAGCGACTGGCTTCCGAGCAGGTGGCTGAGCTGACGACGAAGACGCTGGAGATCCCCAACGACGAGCTCAAGGGCCGCATCATCGGTCGTGGCGGGCGTAACATCCGTGTCTTTGAGCAGAAGGCGGCAGTGGATGTCATCGTCGACGACACACCGGAGCTCATCACCATCTCGTCGTTTAACCCCATTCGCCGTGAGGTCGCGGCCCGGGCGATGCACTATCTGGTCGCTGACGGGCGCATCCACCCGGCACGCATCGAGAAGGTGCTGGAGAAGGCCGCCGCAGAGGTCGATCAGGTGATGCGTGAGCAGGCGGAGCGCGCCGTCTACGATGCTGAGGTGCCGAACCTGCATCCTGAGATCATGAAGCTCTTAGGGCGTCTCTATTTCCGCACAAGCTACGGTCAGAATCAGCTCTCGCACGCTGTCGAGGTCGCTAAGCTCTCCAGCTTGCTGGCGGCTGAGGTGGGAGGGAACCCCGAGATCGCCCGCATGGGTGGGTTGCTGCACGATATCGGCAAGGCGGTCGATTTCGAGATCGAGGGCACCCACGCTACGATTGGCGCTGAGTTGGCGCGCCGTTACGGTGTCCCCAAGGTCGTGATCAACTGTATCGAATCGCACCACCATGAGGCTGAACAACAGAGCCTCGAGGCCATCCTGGTCGAGTCGGCGGATGCCATCTCGGGCGCGCGTCCTGGGGCACGCCGGGAGAGCCTTGAGCACTACATCAAGCGCATCCGCGGCCTGGAGGAGATTGCACACTCCTTCGACGGCGTCGAGGAGTCCTATGCGATTCAGGCGGGCCGCGAGATCCGCATCATCGTCCGACCTGGCGAGATTGACGACCTGGAGTCGCTCAAGCTCTCACGTGAGGTCGCGCGGAAGATCGAGGAGACGATGGAGTATCCCGGTCAGATCAAGGTGACCGTGATTCGGGAGACGCGTTCCGTCGAGTACGCCAAGTAGCCGTCCGCTACCGCGGAGCGAGCGGTAGGTACACAGATCGCGGATGCCTCAATGTGTTCATCACATAGGTGTCCGCGATCTGTTTTTTCCTCTCTGTACCCTCTAGGCTAGCTGCACGTGTCGTCCGGGCTAGGTCTGCTGGAGACGCTTTAGCGCTGCCTCACCGCCAAACTCCCGGACTGTTTCCTTGGCGCGGGCATACTCGGCGCACGTACGCTGATAGGCGGCCACAAAGGCATAGCGGAACTTCCATCCGCGCGCCGGTGAGTCGAGATTCATCTCCTGATGGGAGCCCGGCGGGATGTAGATCCTGTGGGCCATAGGGCCAAGCACGGGTAAGTAGTAGATGAAGTCGCGTAGCAGAATGGTCTCGCCGGTGCGCAGCTCAGGGTGTCTCAGAAGTGCCGGGTCGAGCCCATTGATGGCCTCGGCGGGCGGGCGCGGGCCCCTCCGGCTCGCTAACCAGAGATCGACGTAGTTGGCGTGGGCATAGAAGTCCTGGACCGTGTGGAAGAGCCGACCCAAGGCGGCGCGCATTCGCGACGCATCGTCTCCGGTCGCGGCAGCGACCAGAATCGTCTCGTGCTGAGCGTCGACGTAGGCCCATGACTCCGCGATCTTGTTGTTGTCGCAGTGGAAGTGCGGCTTATTGCCGAGCTGGTAGCGGAGCGCATCCTGTCCCAGGTTGGCTTTGACGACCTCAGCGAGAGCTGCGGCATCAAACTCGCCCTGTAGGGCCATACGGGTCAGTGCGATGTGGTATTTGGCGTCCATCAGCAATGACTCGCAGTCTCCCCCGATTACGCGTTGTTGGCAAGCACGCTCCGTAGTATAGTCCTCATATCAGTGGTCGCCCCGCACTGAGTAGGCGATCTGATGTGACGTGGGGCTCGAGGGGGTGAGAGGGTGATCCGTACGGAGAATCTGACCAAACGTTTTGGTGACAACATGGCGGTGGACGGCCTGACGCTTGAGGTTGCCCAGGGCGAGGTCTTCGGTTTCCTGGGTCCTAACGGCGCGGGCAAGACGACGACGATGCGAATGTTGTCCGCGTTGATCTCGCCTACCTCCGGTGCTGCCTGGGTCAACGGGCATCGGGTCGGGGTTGATGATGCGGCGATCCGTGCCGGCATCGGCTTGTTGACCGAGACGCCGGGCCTTTACCCACGCCTGAACGCCGAGCAGAACCTGGGTTTCTACGCCAGGCTCCACGGCGTCGAGGATATCGCCCGACAGGTACGCACCTATCTGATCCTACTTGGGCTCTGGGAGCGGCGCCACGAGCCCGTGGGCGGCTTCTCGAAGGGCATGCAGCAGAAGCTGGCGATTGCGCGGGCGCTGCTGCACGAGCCGCCGGTGCTCTTCCTTGACGAGCCCACCTCGGCCCTCGATCCGGAGGCTGCGCGCGTGGTGCGTGACTTCATCGAGACGTTGCGGGGTGAAGGGCGGACGATCTTCATCTGCACCCATAACCTGGATGAGGCCGACCGGCTCTGCGACCGTGTGGCGGTGATCCGGCAGCGTCTGATTCGCGTCGATACACCTGAAGCGCTGCGTCGCGGGCTGTACGGGCAGTCGGTGATGATACATCTGGCGGAGGTGTCCCCCGCCGTTCGTGCGTTGGTCGAGGACTTACCCTTCGTACGCGGTGTCTCCGAGACGCTTGAGGGCCTGCGGGTCGCGTTGGACGATCCCGAGACGAACAATCCAACGTTGGTTCGTGCGTTGGTAAGGGCTGGGGCAGATATCCGGTTTGTGGAGCGGGAGGCCCATTCCTTGGAGCAGGTCTACTTTGACTTGATGCGGGAGTCGGAGGTGGCGGCATGAGTTGGGAGCGTATCAAGGCGGTCATCAGCAAAGAGTGGATGGATATGGGCAAGAACAAGATGGTGCTGATCATGATGGCGCTCTTGCCGATTCTGCTGGTGGGCATGATTCTGGGCACCGTCTACTTTATGGAGCGGGCACCCGAGGCGGATTTTGAGCCGGGTACGGGAAGCAGCGGGATCGCATTGCCGGAGGCTATGTCGCACCTTGATTACAAGACCGGGACGATCGTCTTGTTGAACGACCAGTATATGTTCTATCTGTTGATGATCCCGATGGCCTTACCGATCTACATCGCGGCGTAGAGCATCATTGGCGAAAAAGAGACGCGGAGCCTTGAACCGCTCCTGGCAACCCCCATCAGCACCGCTGAACTCCTGGTCGGCAAAGTCACCGCCGCTGTGGTGCCGGCGGTGGTCCTTGCCTGGTTGAGCTTCCTGATCACGGCAGCCGGCATGTACGTGCTCGCCAGCCCGGTTGTCTTCGCTTACCTGGTACGTCCCGTATGGACGCTGAGCATGGCGGTGCACGCCCCGCTCTTTGCGCTTCTGTCGACCTCAAGCGGCGTGATTGCCTCGTCGCGCCTCAACGATCCCCGGGCCGCTCAGCAGGTATCGGCGCTCTTCATCGTGCCTGTCATTGCGGCGAGTATGGCCGTCATCATGGGACGACTCTATTTGAGCCTTGATATCATGCTGTGGGCCACCGCGGTGATAGTGTTGATCAATGTGGGTGTGCTCTGGCTCGCTGTGCGCCTCTTCCAGCGCGAGATGATCCTGACTCGTTGGAAGTGATGGTGCTCTGGCCCCTCTGTGACTTTCCTATGCTATTCATACAGGTGTAGAATAGTCAAGGTGCCGATGACACCGCCGTGCACCACGTTCATCGTTCCTACATTCTCAGGAGGTCACGTATGATCAGGCTTATCGGTGTACTTATCGTCATCGCAGGCTTTGCACTGCGCCTGGACACCATCGGGGTTGTCCTTGTAGCCGGGATTGTAACGGGTTTGGTCGGCGGCCTAAGCGTCGGAGAGATCCTCACGACGTTGGGCACCGCCTTCACCACCAACCGCTACATGACCCTCTTCCTCATCACGTTACCCGTGATCGGCATCCTGGAGCGATACGGCCTGCGAGAAGTCGCCGCGCGCGCCATACGTAGCATCAAGGCAGCCACCTCCGGCCGCGTCATGACCATCTACATGATCGTGCGCGAGCTGGCCGCTGCCTTCTCGCTGCGCCTGGGCGGCCACGTGCAGTTCATCCGCCCGCTCGTCTATCCCATGGCCCTTGGCGCCGCAGAGGTGAAGTTCGAGGAGGTGGATGAGGAGACCAAGGAACTGATCAAGGGTCACTCAGCCGCCGCGGAGAACTACGGTAACTTCTTTGGCCAGAACGTCTTCATCGCTGCGGGGGGGGTCCTCCTGATCGTGGGCACGCTCGCCGAGCTCGGCGTCGAGGTCACGGCGGAGCAGGTCTCCTTGGCTTCGATTCCCATTGCGGTCATCGCCTTCATCGCGACCCTGATTCAGAACATGCTCTTCGACCGCAAACTCGCGAAGCGGCTGACAGCCAAACAGCCCCAGGCCGAGAACTAAGAGGAGGCTAGAGCTATGGTTAACACAATCCTGGAGATCATGTACGTTCTTTGCGGCCTTGTCTGTCTGGCGACGGCCTACTACTCATATGTGGATACGGAACTCAAGACCCGGTATGGTACGGTCGCGTTCTGGGTGCTGCTGGCCTTCACCTTCGTCGCCGGCCCTCACGTCCCGCCCGCCATCATCGGCGCCGTGGTTGTGCTGATGGGCATCCTCACTGCAACCAGGCAGGTCAACATCGCCTCGCTGATGAACTCGACGGATGCGTTCCGTGAGGAGCATTCGCTGAAGCTCGGCAACCAGCTCTTCATTCCTGCGCTGACGATCGCCGTCGTCGCCTTCATCGTCGGTCAGTTCACCGACCTCGGTGGGCTCGTCGGGTTGGGCTTCGGGGCCATCATCGCCACGATCATCGCGATGGTGATGACCAAGGCACCCGCCAAGTACATCCCCTATGACGGTAGTCGACTGCTGCAGCAGGTGGGGGCCGTTGCCATCCTGCCGCAGCTCCTGGCAGCGCTTGGTGCGCTCTTCGCAGCCGCGGGCGTCGGTCAGGTGATCGCCGAGGGCATCTCGGGTATCCTGCCGCAGGGCAACATCCTCGCCGGTGTGATCGCCTACTGCGTCGGTATGGCGCTCTTCACGATGATCATGGGCAATGCCTTTGCTGCCTTCGCCGTCATCACGGCGGGTATCGGCATCCCGTTCGTTTACTCGCAAGGCGCTAACCCCTGGATTGCCGGCGCACTTGCCCTGACCGCGGGATACTGCGGCACGCTGATGACGCCGATGGCGGCGAACTTCAACATCGTGCCCGCGGCCATTCTGGAGACCGAGAACCGGAACCGCGTGATCATCAGCCAGGTCCCCGTCGCCATCGCGATGCTCATCGTTCACATCATCCTCATGTACTTCTGGGCGTTCTAGGCACGGTGACGGCTGAAGGTTAGTCTGTTGGGAGGGACAGTGGCGCTGTAGATAGCGCCGCTGTCCCTCCACTTGTCCGAAAGGAGTCGAATGATGAAAGTACTGTTGACTGCGTTTGATCCCTTCGGCGGCGAAAGCATCAATCCGGCTTTCGAGGCCGTGAGGCTGCTTCCTGATACCATTGAGGGAGCTACGATCGTCAAGCTGGAGGTGCCCACCATCTTCCGCGAGGCGCTCAATGTCCTTGATGAAGCGCTGGAGCGCGAGCGACCCGATATCGCTATCGCTGTGGGGCAGGCCGGTGGGCGATTCGATGTCACACCGGAGCGGGTGGCCATCAATGTCGACGATGCACGCATCGCCGATAACGCGGGGAATCAGCCTGTTGATGAGCCGATCTACCCCGATGGCCTGAATGCCTACTTTGCCACATTGCCGATCAAGGCGATGGTCGCTGCGATCCGCGAGGCTGGATTGCCCTCCTCGGTCTCGAACAGCGCGGGCACCTTCGTCTGCAACCACCTGATGTACGGCCTGCTCTACGCCGCCGACAAGAAGTATCCGGGCATGCGGGGGGGCTTCATCCACGTTCCCTTCCTGCCCGCCCAGGTGGTCACCAAGCCCAACCAGCCCAGTATGTCGCTGGACAACATCGTCACGGCGCTGACGGTCGCAGTCGCTGCCGCGGTAGCGAACGCAGAGTAGTCAGCAGCTGATGCGTGTCGTTGTGAGGGCCGTCCTGCTGAGCGGGATCTCTCGGCCCTCTATACGCGTGTGCTTCGCGGGTCAGCCGCTGGTCTGCCGCCGGCGTGGTAGATGTGCGAGCAGCCGGGGGCCCAAAGCCAGGTAGGCCGACGCCAGCACCAACAGGTTCGCGAAAAAGAGCAAGCCGAGGCCGCTGTAGACCAACCGGTCGCCCAGCGCATTGAAGAGAAAGGCGCTGGAGAGCACGGCGGATCCGATGAGAAGCGTTGCCTCAACGGCGGTACGCCACCAGGTTCGTGGCGTCTTGGTGAGCAGCTGTCCGGCGAGCAGGGCATAGCAGAAGGGCAGATAGACAAAGTAGTGAGGCCACGAGGTGCTCAGCAGGAAGGGCAGCGAGGCGAAGAGCAGCAGATACGCCCATGCCTCCCACTCCGGCAGGTTCACGCGCATCAACGCATAGACGAGCAACAGGTTGACCGCAGCGATCACGTAGCCCAGTAGGGTGATGGGGCGCACGTTGATCTCTGCCGACTCCCCGCCCGCCAGGCGCCAGATCACGTGCGAGAAAAACTGCGAGTTGATGTCCAGCGGCACCCAGGCGTCGGCTTCGGCCATCGCGTGGTTGACGTCCAGGTAGAATCTAATGCCATCGCGAACGCCAAGGGCCCCTAACGGCAGAATGAGGCCTAACAGGAGACTGGCAGCCAGGAAGGCGATCAGGAACTTGTACTGTCGCTGAATGACGAAGACGACGAGGAGAAGGCCGGTGTAGTACTTGATCCACGTTGCGAGAGCCAGCATCACGGCTGCAGCGACGGGGTGCCCCTTCCGGTGTAGGGTGAGGCTGAGCAATGCGCCCGCCGTCATCAAGATGCTGACCTGTCCCCACTTGAGGTTGTGCAGGACAGGGAGGGAGGCGGCAACCAGGAAGACATAGAGATAGAAGCTCATCGGCGACCGCTTGAGGAAGAGGCGTGCCGGTGCGGCGATCAGCACGATGACCAGCAAGGCCTGTAGTGCTCCCCACAACCAGAGTGCCGTATCCAAGGGTACGCTCCCAAACGGTACCAGGGTGAGGGCGAAGAAGGGCGTGTAGAAATAGCCCGGCACCGGTGTCTTGGTCCAAAAGAGACTTCTCCCCATCGGGTAATAGTGGTTCGTGAAGTCGCAGAAGAGCTTCTCACAGTGGTCGATGGCGATCACGAACTCATCGACGCTGTCCCAGGTGAGGACATAGTAGACGGTCACCAGTCCGATCAGGAGCAGGGCGCCGAGTAGGGGCCGCAGATTAGAATGCCAGGCCTGGGAGCCTGCAGCGCCTTCCGCCTCGCGGGATGGGTCTTTGTGGGAGAGCCGTTGGGTTATGATCCTTTCCTCGCTCGATGGTTGTCTTCTATGTAAGACAAGAAGCGCTCGCCGACAAGAGAGCGCTTCTTGTTGTCATCCATCTTCAGGGCCGACTTGGGGGACCTACTTGATCTTCTTGTTGATCTCGACCAAGACGGTCTCGACCTTCTCCTTTGTCAGGCCAAACTGTGCCGCTTGAGGCATCGCCAGAATCGTGTTGAGCGTCATGCCGCGGGCCATGCCGATCATCGGGTTGTTGGAGATGCCTGGCATATACTTCTCGATGATCGCCTTCGCCTCCGGGTGATCCAGTAGTGTACCCAGCGTTGTGTCAAGTGTGAACTCCATAATGACCTCCTTAGGGTTAAGTAGTGACTAAGGTTGATCGAACCCGGGGTCGCGCCTGACATCGGCGCGCCCTAGTCCGCAGGTGCTATCTCTTCCTCCGATGGCGCCGAAGCGGGGCTCGCTCCAGCCATAGCGTGAGCCGTGCCGTGGTAGAGCTCCCAGCCCTGGCTGAAGATCACCACTTGAGCTGCGAGCAACCACAAGAGGAACAGGCCGATGACCAGGGTCGCTGCGTTCAGGATTGTGCCTAGATTGCCTTGGAGGCCACTGAGCATCGACTTGAGGTTGTCCATGGATGAGCGAGAGTCATCGATCGTCGCTTGGTAGTTACTCAGGCTTGTGGAGATCAGGGAGACGCTCTGCGACATTGTGTCCAGGTTGCTCTGAATGAGATCCAGGTTCTCGCTTGCCGATGCTACGTTGACTGAGATATCCTCGAACGTCGCGGGCATCTCCTCCAGGCTCTCAGCGAGCTCCAGCAAGGAATCGGCAAGCGGCTTTTCGGGGTTGTACGTCTGTTCGGGTGGGGAGACAAAGGCACTGAGAAGGGGAGCAGTTCCCATCACGGTACGGAAGGTGTCGAAGGACTGGATAGCGCTCTCCAGCGACTGTGCCGCCACGCCGGCTGCATCGAGTGAGTCGCGCGCTGCCTCCAGCGTGGTGGGCAGCGTCTCACCCATCAGGTCATTGAGTTGGGTGATGACCGGCTGTGTGTCCTCAACGGTGTCGGCTGTCGTGCCGAGCATCTGCGACAGGGCCTCGAGGCTCGTGACCGTGGCCCCAAGGGCTCCCTGGGTGGTCACCAGCGTCTCCTGGCTGACGTCCACACTGGAGGTGAGGGTCGCGATCGTGGCATTCATCGATGCGGTCAGCGTCGGCCTCACCATCCAGAGACCTGCCAGTCCCGCCAAGCTCAGCAGCAGGCCGATGATCCCAGCGATCATCACAAACAGGCCCAGCAAACGGCGCAAGACGCCCATCGTGATCCTCCTTCTCTTCGCTATGTCCAGGTACGCCGCTCAGATTATACACCCGATGGCGTAACAAGCCGATAGAACCATAGGGCCCCGCTACGAGGCGGAAGCGACAACGAGAAGCCGTCGCGCTGCAGATCGCTCCCCGTGAGGGATAGCGTCTCACCGGTCTCGGGGTTCTCAAACGTATAGACCGCACCCGGCTGGAGGGCCTGCGGGTAGATGGTCAACACCGCGTCCGGGCACGCCGGCAGCCGGATGCCCTGGATCAACCCGCAGCCCGCCTCCGGTCGATCGAACTGCCAGGCGACCCAGCGATCCGCATCACGGTGATCGGGCGTGTGGGGATAGTAGTCGCCGTGGAGGAGAAGCTCAGACGCCCGGCGCCAGATATCGACCATCCTCGCGGCAAGTGGGTAGTCGTAGTCGCTGCGCCGGATATCCAGCGAGATGAAGAGCATCGGTGCGAAGGCACAGTGGAAGCTGAAGCTGTCGGCGCGATGGTCGAAGCGCGCCGGGCCTTGGAGATCCCAGGAGAGGGTGGCTTCCTTGAAGTAGGGAATCCACTGGGCCAGCGTGCGGTGGAACGCCAACTTGATGGGATGATCGCCATAGCCGTAATCAGTGTAGTGAAGCGGGACGGCTCGACGCATCGTCTCGAGGTCGTTGCGGCGCCCTCCGCTGGAGCATGAATCGATCCACAGACCCGGATTGCGCGCCAGCACGTCATCCCAATACTGCAAGTAACCCTGTACATGCTGGTTCTCGTTGATGCCTTGACGGTCCTCGGCTTCATTCTCGCGCCAGTGGGCCAGCGGGGCCATATTGAAATCCTGCCGGTAGATCCTGATACCGTTCTCGGTGATCAGCGTGCACACGTGTTCGGTCAGCCACCGGCGGCAGGCCGGATCGCCCAGATTCAGCAGCCGGTTGTCGTCGTCTTGGGCTCGGAGCAGCCACTCGGGATGTTCCCCATCGAGGCGCGTGCCCGGACGCACCCGCTCCGGCTCGAACCACAGGAGCAGATCGGTGCCGGCGCGGGCCGCGTGCTCGGCGATCGGCTTGAGGCCGTTGGGGAACCGCTCAGCGTCGGGTTCCCACGTCCCGGTGATCCACCAGCGTCGCTCACCCTCCTCATTGAGGCAGGGGTACCATCCGGCATCGATCCACCAGACGTCGGGGTGTAGACCATGTTGCTCGAACCGGTCGATGTAGCGGATCTGGTTTTCCTCGGTCGCTGCGGTGAATTCCTCGCCCTCGTCCGTGCCGACACAGGCCAGGAGGGGCTGCATAGGGCGACCGTCGGGCCGGGGCAGAATGTGGGCCAGATACCAACGGCGCCAGAGGTTGACGGCCCGGGTGGTGTTCCCCGACCATGACAGAAGCGTCATGCGCGGCGTGCGGATGCGCTCCCCGGGCATCAGGCGCAGAGCGGTGGTCTCCTGCCCTGCCCGGATGCGGACACTATCCGCCTGGCCGGAAAACTGGGCGGCCCACTGTGCGGGCCAACCGATGGCCATAGAGAGGCCTCCGTCGGCGAACGCCACTCGATAGTAGGGGAAGGCGCCGTCGCACGGACGTCCCAAGTTTGGCGCGAAGCGCAACGTCTGCCCTGCACGGAGGGAGGTCTCCTCAGCTCGATAGCCGTCGGCGCTGTAGAAGTCGCCGTTGCAGTGATGCACTACGGGTGCTGTGCCCTCAAATGAGCTATCTAGTGCCAGGATGTCGCGGATGATCGGTGTGGGCGTGGCGCCGGCGTTGGAGAACCAAGCAACCCATTCCACCACCGGGAAATCCTGGTATTCGGTGAGTTCCACTCGGACGGTGAGCCCCGTGTGGGGATCCGTGCCCTCAAAGATGGTCTCGATGAGATTGGCGTCGATGCGGCGCCGTTGGATCGTCGGCTGCCATGCTGCCGGGATGCCGTGAGAGGTCTCCCCATCGAGGTCGAAGGAGATAGGGAGGTCCGCGGCGCTGCCGAAGTTCGCCGCCGTCCAAGCCCTGCTCCTCTTTATATCCTCCGGGATCGTGAGGGGCGTTGTGTCAAGGGGGTTCATAGCCTACTCCTATCGGATGGTTGGACTAGCCTAGTTTATACAGCTCCAGGTTGCTGACATCGGCGACGCCACGGTCGACGAAGAGCCCTACGCTCGGCGCTGGGGTCGGAAGCCAGGCCAACGCGCCCTGCAGAACGAGGATGTCGTCGACGAAGAGTTCGAAGCGTGGCGGTCGAATGCAGAGCCGCAGGGAGTAGGTTCGCCCGTGCTCAATGGAGAGTTGGCGCACGTGCGGCTCGATGAAGGCCGGGAGCCGTGCTGCGGCGACCTGCTGTTGTTCGGCGTCGAGGTAGAAGATGAAGTCGCCTTTCTGATCGCTGCCTGAGTGGTTCGCGTGTGTGTCGGGCCGAAAGGCGAAGCCGACTGCCGCGCCCTGGTGGAGTGTGACCAAGGCGGAGAGCTCGATGGCTTCAGCGCCGATGCCCAGGTCCGCTGTCTGCCAGCCGGTTTTCGCCTCTCCGTGGTAGGTGCCGTCTTGCAGTTGCCATGTGCCTCCGTTGAGGGCCCAGTAGAACTGGGTGAAGGGTAGGTGGGTGATGCTGGGGGTCTGACCGGGCGCGATCAGCTCCTGTTGGCGCCGTCCCTTGGCGTGCTCAGAGAAGGCCAAGCGCAGCCTCTCCCCGGGAAGCGTCCGCAAGGCCATCGGCGGCGAGACGGTCGCCGGCCCCTTGGGGACGGACTGGGTATAGAACATGACGCGCTCACCATTGAACTCCATCGTCCGGCACGTGTAGCCTGAGTAGGTCTGCCCACCTAGGAGGACATTGTCATCGGGGTGCATGTGATAGGGGCCCTCGGCGCGCTCGGCGACGGCGTAGATTGTCCCCAAGACCACGGTGGGATCGGAGAAGAAGCCGCGGTTGCCGTAGCGGTTGCCGGTCAGACAGGTGAGATACCATGTGCCATCGATCTGGTAGACGTCGGGCACTTCGATCGCTGAGATGTTTCCTGGGACGAAGGCGGGGGGAAACTGCTCCCAGTGGATGAGGTCGGTGGAACGGGCCAGGCCGATCGCTGCAGTCTCGGGGGCGGCCCCCGGATGCACCCGTGCGGCAAAGTACCCCAGCCAGCCGTTGCCGTCGGGATCGGGGGTCACGACCATATCACGGCAGTCAACGGTGTGCTCGGCCAAAGGGCGCTCGTAACTGACGTACCAGCGATCGTCCGGCACGAGCACAGGGTTGCCCGGATAGCGCTCCCAGTGCTCCAGGTCTTGGCTGGTCGCCAGGCCGATCCTCTGTCCATAGCCCTGGTCCACGCTGGACCGCATCGTGTAGTAGAAGTAGAAGGTGCCGGCGTGCTCAACCACACTGCCCGTCCAGGGCTGCATATCCTCCAAACCGCCCGCCGGCCCCGGGCCGATGGCAAGCGACCTCTCCGTCCAATGCAAAAGGTCGGGTGAGGTGGCATGGCCCAGCCAGTCAGTATCCGCAGGATCACGGGTCGAGTCCTGCCCGTAGAATTGAAGGTAGAACATGTGAGCCAAGCCGTCATGGGTCAGCCCCCAGGTGTCCCACATGGACATACCGTCGGGATAGTAGTCGATCTTCATATGTAGCTCCTCGTTGAGTGGGTGGTGTCGTTCAGACTCAGTATACACCCAACCCATGTCGGGCGGGCTCACACGGCTAACGGGAGCACGCGATGGCCGAGTACGCTCATAGCAGCACCGTCACGGCGGATCTCACCCTCGATAATCAGGAAGCGGGACATAACGGCACGCCGGTAGGTCTGGATCACCTCGGGGTAGAGCATCACGTTGACGATACCGCTTTCATCCTCCACGGCGAGAAAGGCGATGCCATTGGCGGTAGGGGGTTGCTGCCGGGCCACCACGATGCCGCCGATACGGATGCGGGTGCCGTCGGGCCAGCGGGTAAGCTCCCCCGAGAGGGTCGCGCCCATCTCACGCAACTGGCGAGCCACCAACGTGGTGATGTGTGTGCCTGCGGTGGCGCCGGTATAGGCTTGCTCGAATTGTAGGCGTTTGTGACGCGGCAGTGCGTTGAAGGAGGGCTCCTGGGTAGGGCGCAGCCCTAGCGCGGGAGCGGCTTTGGCGGCCCGCAAAGCTGCCTCGAGCTCCCAGAGCAACTGTCGGCGCGGACGCTGCCAGCGATCGAGCCCGCCCGCCAGGATCAGTGCTTCCAGCGCCCGGCGCCCCAGGGACGTGCGCCGGCAGAGATCCTCCAGGGATCGAAAGGGGTGTTGTTGCCGTGCAGCGACGAGCGCAGCGACGGCCTCTGCGCTCATCCCCCGTACCATATCCAAGCCGAGTCGAATGGCGCCCTTGGGCCCCGCCGGTTTGTGATCCTGCGAATGGTCGCCGGCGGCCTCCGCCTCAACCGTTGCCCCTACGTCAGATACCTCGAGATCAACATTGCGGATCTCGACACCATGGCGACGGGCTTCGGCAACGATGACGTGTGCGGCGTAGAACCCCATCGGCTGGTGGCGCAGCAATGCGGCGAAGAAGGCGGCCGGGTAGTAACGCCGCAGCCAGGCTGATTGGTACGTGAGCACGGCGAAGGCTGCGGCGTGGCTCTTGGGAAATGAGTAACCGCCGAATGCCAGCAGCTGCGCGAAAACCTTCTCGATGATCGGCTCGGGGACCTGCAGATTGCGTGCGCCCTCGACGAAGCGTTCCTTGAAGGCCAGGATCGCTGTCTCTCCTCGCTTGTTGCTCAACGCGCGACGGAGCTGATCACCCTCGCCCGGCGTGAACCCCGCCAAGTCCCGCGCGACCTTGAGCACCTGCTCTTGAAAGACGATGACACCTAGCGTCTCCGCCAAGGCAGCTTGGAGTCGGGGGTGGGCATAGCGCACCGGCTCCAGGCCCTGCCGGCGCCGCAGATAGGGCCGTACCATCTGGCCCTGTAGGGGCCCCGGACGGATCAGGGCAATTTGGATCGTCAGGTCGGTAAAGGAGGTCGGCTTGAAGTTGGGGATCAGACTGGCCTGAGCGCGGCTCTCCACCTGGAAGACGCCCACGGTTTCGCCCCTGCAGAGCATCGCGTAGACTTCGGGATCGTCTGGCGTGAGGACATCGAGATCAGGGCGCGTGCCGGTTAGGGTCTCTACGATGGTCACGGCATCCTCGATGGCGGAGAGCATTCTAAGACCCAGGATATCGACCTTGATGATCCCAGCTTCTTCCAGAGCATCCTTGTCCCATTGCGTCACGGTGCGTTCGGGCATGGTGGCGGGCTCCAAGGGCATCAGCGTAGCGAGAGGCGGCCCGGAGAGGATCATGCCGCCGTTGTGGATACCCAGATGGCGAGGAAGACCCTCCAGTTTCGGTGCCAGGCGCAGGAGGTGCCGGAAGAGCGGCGCATTCAGGTCGGCGCCGAAGTTATTTGCCAGCCCTGCGGCCTCGCTCACGCTGG
Source organism: Anaerolineae bacterium (assembly GCA_040774145.1). Taxonomy (GTDB): domain Bacteria; phylum Chloroflexota; class Anaerolineae; order B4-G1; family SLSP01; genus PWVB01. The sequence goes on along the minus strand of JAXGUU010000026.1, from coordinate 5,619 downwards.
TGGCGTCGTGGGTATCGAGGATCTCTGCAAGACGCTCGACGAGCGCCGGCGGAAAGCCCAGCGCCCGCGCCGTGTCCCGTACGGCTGACTTGGTCCTGAAGGTGACCAACGTACAGGCCATGGCAGCGTGATCGCGTCCGTAGCGCTCGTAGACGTATTGGATGACTTCCTCTCGCCGGTCGGCCGCGAAGTCGATATCGATGTCGGGCGGTTGAGGGCGTTCGGTGGACAGGAAGCGCTCGAAGACGAGATCGACCGCGACGGGGTCGATCGGCGAGATATCGAGGAGATGGGCCACGAGGGAGTTGGCGGCACTGCCCCGCCCCTGACAGCGTATCCCCTGCGTACGGGCAAAGTGGACGATATCCGCGACGATCAGGAAATAGTTCGCCAGCTCGAGTTGCCGGATCACGCGCAACTCCTTATCCAGGAGTGCGACGGGTGGGTGAGTGATATAGCGCAGCCGCAGCGCCTGTTCACAGAGGCGCCGGAGGTAGACGTCCGGCGCCTCTCCCCCCGGTGTCGCGAAGATCGGTAGGATCTGGTGCCCCTCCCACAGAAAGGTCGCTGCCGAGGCACAGCGCGCGGCGATCCGGGCCGTGTTGGCGAGCGCGTCCGGGTGGTCGGCAAAGCGTTTGACCATGGCCTCCGGCGGGTGGAAGCGATCGTCGTCGTTGGAGCGCAGGTGATTTCCTGCCTGGTCGAGGGTCGTGTGCAGCCGCGTGCAGGTGAGCAGGTCGTGGATCTCACGTTGTTCCGGTTCGAGGTAGTGGACGTTGCCGGTTGCGACCGTGTCCACACCGAGCTCTGCCGCCAGTGCGCAAAGATCCCGCACCAGGTGGGCCTCGCCTGGACGGTAATGACGTTGAAGCTCGATGAAGAAGTGGTCATGCCCGAAGACCCTACCGGCCCATCGAGCGGCGGTCAGGGCGCCCGGTGCATCGCCCGCGAGGATCGCCCGCGCTATGGGGCCGTGACGGCAGCCGGAGAGCGCGATCAGGTCTTCGTGGTGTGCCACAAGGTGCTGCGGGTCGAGCCGGGCGGTACCCTTGGGTTGGTCGCGGTGCGCTAAGGTGATCAATTGTGCGAGGTTGGTATAGCCTGTGGCGGTTTCGGCCAGCAGGGTGAGGTGGGCACCGCCGCTCAGGGTGATCTCCGCGCCCAGAATCGGCTTGATGCCGGCAGCCTCCGCAGCGCGGATGAAGCTCACGGCACCATAGAGCCCGTCATGGTCCGTGAGGGCCAGTGCCGGCATCTCATAGTCCGCGGCGCGCGCCACCAGCTCCTCGGGGGAGGCGACGCCGTCGAGCAGACTGTGGTTGGAGTGGGCGTGCAGTTCGATGTAGTCTGGAGGTTTCATAGCATCCTCTGCCGATCAAGCCACCAGGCGTGGGTGATGAGGTCCAGATAGATCAGGCGGACGTGACCCCCACTGTCCTCCACGCGATAGTAGTCACGCGCAATCGGTCGCGCCCACCAGAAGCGGCGCTCGCGCCAGTGTTCGTAGATACGGATGACCCTGTAGGAGCGCTCCTCGTAGATCAGGAGGAGCGGCGCGCCCCCTTCGGTCGTCCTGACGTCGATCGGGCGGGGCTCGGGTGGACGGATCAGCGAGGCAATACGCACGACCGCCTCACCAAAGCGTGCCCGCAAGCGGCGCAATGTCTCCTGCAGGCTGCGCCGGCGTTGATCGTGCGAGGCGGAGAAGAGGGCCAACTGTGTGGCCCCCAGATAAGTCGGTCGTAGGGGATAGACGATGATCTCCAAGGCCTCTACCGGGTGCTCCAGACCGATGCGTTCGATCAGTGATCGGGAGCGCAAGCCCAATCGCTCCGGATCGGAGGTGGGGGGCTCGACGGATGTCGTCGTGGTATGGAGTTGCTCAACCGTGTCCATGAGCTCAATGCGCAGTCCCTGCGCCTGATAGCCCTGCCGGTGCAGTGTCTCAGCAAGTGCGCTCACCATCCGGTGGGTGGCGGCGAACAGGGCCGGCTGATCGGCGATTGGGGGCTCGAATGTGCGCTGGTGCCGCAGTTCGAGCGGCGGGGCGTCGGGGATGACAGGGCGGGCATCGACCCCCGCCGCCAGGTCATGGAGGAAGCCTGCCTGGGCGCCGAACTGACGCATCACCGCCGCGCGCGGCAGGGCTGCCAGCTCGCCCAAGGTGCGGATGCCCAGGAGATCGAGTCGCCGCAGGATCTCCGCTTCGGCAGGCAAGGTGGTCAGCGCCAGCGAGGAGAGGAAGTATCGCCCACGGCCCGACGGTACAATCATCGCGTGGTTACATCGTGCTGCCAGGGCTGCCTGCTCCGCCGTGAAACGCGCTTCGGCCAGGCCAAGCTGCAGGTCGAGGTCGGTCATCTCGCGGACGGCGGCGAGCATAGCGTCGGCGAGTGCGGCATCCTCCGGGTAGCGGCGGGCGAGCTGGGCTGCTTCAACGAAGAAGAGCCCTAGCCCATAGGTCTCGACGAGATCGGTGAACTGGTGCAGGGTTGCCACAATCTCTTCCTGTACCTCCCGGTAGGCCGCGTGATCGGCGGTGATGAAATCAGCTTCGGGGCAGCGCAGAGCCGCCCGCGCCAGGGGCATCCCCGGTGTAACGCCGGCTGCCTCGGCTGCGGCGCAGCAGTCCAGCACTACCGAGGGATCCCAGGGCCGCCCGCCGATGACCAGGCCCTTGGGACTTGCCTCCGGGCCATATTTCCGGTGCTCGACCTGCACCGGAAGATGGGGTATGAGCATATGGATGATGTTCATCGTAGTATAAGAATAGAATATATGTTCTACTCCCATGCTAACCGGAGATGCAGCGCTAATCAAGCCCCCAGCCTATGATCTGGGTGACCGCGACGCTCTGCTGATTTCCGGCTCCCTTGCTGGACATCGGCTGTTTGATTTGGAGGGATTCAGGTATAGCCTAGGAGTACGCCCTCCTACGCTTGCATCGAGCAGGGGATACTCGACAGGGGTTGGGGGCAATCGGCTGGTGCTGTGAGAAGCGACTGGACAACCTCAACCTAGTAAGGAGACAAACAATGCCGACGATTCTCAGTAGACCGGAGTATGAGAGGCAAGTCGCCGCAACCCGTGATGAGCGTATGGCGTGGTGGCGCGATGCCCGTTATGGGATGTTCATCCATTTCGGTGCGCATACCCTTCTTGGGCGTAACGAGTGGGTGATGGCTATCGAGAACTGGGACATCAAGGAGTACGAGGAGGTCGCTCGACGCTTCAGACCCGAACCCGGCTGCACACGGGAGTGGGCTCGACTGGCTGCTGAAGCAGGCATGAAGTATATGGTCCTCACCACCCGACACCATGAGGGGTTCAGCCTTTGGGACAGCAAGGTCAACCCCTACAACGCAGTAGCGCACTCGGGCGGTTTCGACATCGTGAAAGAATTCGTGGAGTCCTGTCGTGAATTCGGGCTCCGCGTCGGCTTCTACTTCTCACTGATGGACTGGCATCACCCGGATTCCTGGCGCTGTGCCTTTGATCCCGAGGCCCGCGCCCGGTTCCAGGACTTCCTGACCGGCATGCTCAAAGAGCTTCTCGGCGGAGACTACGGCAAGATCGACATCCTCTGGTACGACGTTTCGCGCCCGATGGAGTCCCATGAAGGATGGGGATCGTTGCAGATGAACCAGATGGTGCGCGAGCTCCAGCCGGATATCATCATCAACAACCGTTCAAAGTTGGACGAGGACTTCTCCACCCCTGAAGAGCGCCTGACGGCTATGGAGGGTAAGGATTGGGAAGCTTGCATGACCTTCAACCGCATCAGCTGGGGGTATCTGGATAGTGCACAGGCCGAACCCTACAGCTACAACGCACACGGCATCCTGAGAATGCTCCATACCGTGTGCGAGTCCGGTGGCAATCTTCTGTTGAACATCGGGCCGATGCCGGATGGTCGTGTGCCCAAAGAGGCGATCGAACCGCTTCAGACTGTGGGCCGCTGGCTCCAGACCTATGGCGACGACGCTGTCTATGGACGCCTGACTCCCTGTCAGGTGGGTAGGGCCAGCGGGACCGGACGCTTCACGCAGCGTGGGAACAAGGCCTACTTCTGGCAGTTCATCCGCAGTGATCAACTCATCTTCGGAGGTTTCGAGACGCAGCTGAAGTCGATCCGGGTGCTGCCCAGCGGGACGTCCCTTGCTTTCGAGCAGACGGAGCGCCAGATTGTGGTCGAACCGCCGCCGGCGGAGCTCTGTGATCCGGTTGCCAACATCACAGTCTTCGAGCTGGAGTTCGAAGAGATGCCGGTTCAGACGCGTTGCAGGGCTTATCCTCAATTACATCTTGGGGAGGACCTCCTCGCGTGAGGTGTAGCTGACCAACCGTCGACTTTGAGTTGATCGCCACAATGAGCGCACCGGAAGCGCTCATGTGGTGATCGCGTTTGGCTACATGAGTGTCGCTCTCACAGGATGTACGTCTCTGTGAGAGCGACATCGTCTACAAGTTATGAGTGCCCCCACCTGTGCGTAGGTGGGGGGGTCATTCGCTGTGATGTGGGCTCTGTACGACCACGGGGTCGCCGGGTCGCACCCAGCCGCCCTTCAGGATGCGGGCGAACATCCCCGCGTTCCGACGGGGGTGTCCATCTGTGTCGGTTGAGACGGCCTCGAGCAGGCGTGGGTGGCTGCTGTTCAGCTGACCGCATGGCTCTCGGACCTCGGTCAGTTCCACCAACGCTGGGCCGAACGCAAGTTGGGTGCCGAGCGGTAGGGCCATCATCGAGAGGCCCTCCACCACGATGTTCTCGGCCATCATACCCGGCTCGAGGTCGATGCCGCGTCGCGCAAGGTCGGCGTAGATCGTGGCATCGGTGATCAGCACGTGGCGATGGTTCGGCTTGGTCGGGTCCAGTTTGGCCAGGTAGCGATGGCGTACGAACTCGCCCGCGTGATAGTCCCCTGGTATGCCGAAGTCCTCGACGAACTCGACAGCATCCACGGTGTATTTCGGCACACCCGGTTCGGCCTTCCGGCAGACCGCAACAACGGATCCGCGATTCTGTGATGGCTGCATAGGTATCTTCCCTGTCGGGCGGTAAATGACCTGTCTCGAGGACGCGTACCACTCGGTGCAGTGTCTACGCTTGTGGGCAGGATCGTCGGCGTGTTCTACATCCGAACACTAGGTCGGAACTTGTAGCCATAGACGATAGTGCCGTCCTCGCCGTGCGTGCGTAGGCGGCGGGTGACCATCTCGACGGGCATCCCGATCCTGACATCGTTGGGCGCGACGTCGGTGAGCTGGGCCGTGACGACGGGCCCCTCCTCGAGTTTGACCAGCGCGACGGTGTAGGGCGTGTAGGGTTCAAAGCCCTCCGGTGCGCTGTAGATGGTGCTGAAGGTGTAGACCTCGCCGCGTCCACTCAGGGGCGCGGGCGTCTTCGCGGGCTTATTGCAGGCGGGGCAGATGTCCCGCGGCGGGAAAATCGCGACGCCGCAATGATCACAGACCTCGCCTTCCAATCGATACCGTTGTCCTCTCAACCGCCAATCATTGACGACCTTTGCTTCCATAGTCTATAAGCTCCTTTTTGCTGCTACGTCATCCGTTCCAGGATGTGTGTGATAACGGTCGCGCCGCTGCCGCCGATGTTCT
>JAXGUU010000025.1:0-21990 GCA_040774145.1 Anaerolineae bacterium | reverse complement strand
GGAGAGCCCCCTGCTGGGCGCGCTGCTGGCCCTGATCGTCCTCATCGCCTGTCTGGCAGTTGGGGTGCATCTCCACTATGCCGTCAAACTGCTCACGGTGATGCTGCCCTTCTTCCTGTTGATGCTCATCACGCAGGGCTTCTTCGCCGATGACCTGATCCGCTCACGTACCGGACAAGTGCCCCTAACACCCCTCTTCTCCCTCCCCGACAGCTGGTGGGCGATCGGGGGCACGACCATGTCGGTCGAAGGGCTCCTCTACGCGCTCAACAGCATGGCCAAGACGCTCACGATGATGCTGGTGATCCCGCTCGTCGTCTTCACGACCGACCTCAACACCATGATCGTGGGCTTGGTCAAAGCGCGCGTTCCCTACAAGATCGCCTTCATCTTCTCCTCCACGCTCCGGTTTTTTCCCTTGCTTTTTGGCGATGTTCAGGCCATCATTGAGGCGCAACGCCTGCGAGGACTGGCCTTCGAGACGATGGGGCCGATCCGGCGATTGCGCGTCTACGCCAAGATCGCCGTGCCCTTGATCTTGGGTGCGGTGGTGAAGTCTCAGCAACTTGAGATCGTCCTGCAGTCCAAGGCCTTCTCCGGTAGCCCGCAGCGCACCTATTTGCACGAGTCACATCTGGCGTCTGCCGATTACGCCGTGCTGATCTTTGCTGTCCTGTTCACCGTGGTGGCAGCGGTGCTCTACATCGCCTTTGATATCGGGAAGTTCGGGGGACCCCTGTAGGCAGGCCATGACGATCCTCACATCCCGCAGCGGGAAGCTGCACATCGGCCCGGATCATCCGCTGGTGCTGATCAGCGACCAACTGCGCATCGGACCTCAATGGGACGAGGCATCCGCAGACGCTGTCCTGGAGCATATGGCGACCCTCGCCCGGCGTGCGGTGTCGGCAGGCCTGGATATGGTGGACCTCATGGTCACCGGTCCTGCGACAGACGACAGCGCAACCCTCGTGACCGACCTGCTGCCCCGGCTTGCCGTTGCCGTTCACGACGCCGTCGGCTGTGCCATCTCATTGGACTCGCGCCACCCCGCGGCGCTCCGTGCCGCCCTGACGGCTCTCCGGCCCTACAAGGTGCTGATCAACTCCGTCACGGCTGAAGCCGACGTGCTCACGGCGCTGTTGCCGCTCGCCGCCGAGTTCGGCGCCGCTCTCATCGGCATGCCGATCGGCGACCGCCATGGATTACCGAAGGACGTTCAGGGGCGGATGAGGGAGGCAGAGGTGATCCTCGAACAAGCAGCAGCCTACGGCATCCCATCGGAGGACGTGGTGATGGATGCGATCTGCCTCGCCCCCTCCGCCGAGCCGGGCTCCATGGCCGTATCCCTGGAGACGCTACGCCGCTTTCGCGATGAGCTGGGCGTCGCGACGACCCTCGGCATCAGTAACGCCGGCTACGGCATGCCCGAACCCTTCCATATCACCCTGGCCTATCTGCTCTCCGCCATGCCCTGGGGATTGGATTCAGCGTTGGTGAACCCGCGTACGCCGCTGTTGATCGAGGCCGTCCGCGCCGGCGATTTCCTGACGCATCGCGATCCCTATGGGAAGCGATATCTCCAACACTACAGGGCCACACAACGACTATGACTTTGAGGAGATGCTCATGCGACTTACTTTCGCGCTGAACGATGCCCCCATCGATCTCAATGACATCCCCGAGGATATGGCATTGACTGACCTCTTACGCGACGTCCTCGACCTCACGGGCACCAAGCGTGGGTGCGAGACCGGCACTTGCGGCGCCTGCTCAGTGCTGATCGACGGACGCTTGGCGCGCTCCTGCAGGACCAAGGTGGTCGACATCGTCGAGCGCCACGTGACCACGATCGAGGGTATCCACGGTCCTGATGGTGGATTGAGCGACCTCCAGACCGCGTTCCTCGCCCACGGCGCGGTGCAGTGCGGATTCTGCACGCCGGGGATGGTCCTGGCAGGGGAGGCGCTGCTGCGTCGCAACGCGACCCCCTCCCGCGACGAGATTCGTCGCGCCATCAACGCCAATCTCTGCCGTTGCACAGGCTACCAACAGATCGTCGACGCGATCGAGGAGGTGGCTGCGCTGCGGCGAGCCCATCAGTCCACGGACGAGGAGGTGACCCCGTGACCGAGAAGCTCAGCTATGTCGGCAATCCGGCCCTGGAGAACGTCGATGGCATCGACAAGGTCACCGGGCGCACCCGTTACGTCGGCGACATGGTCGTCCCCCATATGCTGATCGGCAAGGTGCTGCGCAGTCCCGTGCCCCACGCGCGCATCACTGAGCTCGACGTCACACCGGCTCTCGCGGTGCCCGGCGTCAAGGCCGCGATCACCCATGCGGACTTCGTCAATGACGGCAGCTTCGGCTGGCCGATTCGTGACGCTTACATGCTCGCCTATCACAAGGTGCGCTACGTCGGCGAGCCCGTCGCCGCCGTCGCCGCGGAGAGTGCCGAGGCCGCAGAAGCCGGACTGGCAGCGATCCGCTTCGCCTATGACCCCCTGCCGGTGATCGCGAGTGTGGACCTGGCCCTCGATCCGGAGATGCCCCAGATCCCGGAGATCGCGCCCATGGGGAGCGGCAACCTCTCCAACACCCATCTGCTGCGCAACGGCAACCCCGATCCGCTCATCGCGAGCGCGCCGGTCGTCCTGGAGGCAACCTACGAACTGCCCCATCAGGAACACGCTTACATCGAGACCGAGGGCGCGCTGGCGATCCCGGAACCGGACGGCGGCGTCACCATCTACGCCAACTGCCAAAGCCCGCACCTGGACCGCGACAACGCTGCCCAGGTCCTGGGGCTCGAGCCCGGTCGCGTCCGCGTGATCCAGCCGCCGATGGGCGGCGCCTTCGGCGGCAAGGACGACATCGTCTATCAAACCACGGCCCAGGCGGCGAAGCTCGCCCTGAAGGCCAGCGCGCCCGTGCGCCTCATCCTCAACCGCCCCGAGTCGATGGCGGCCTCCTACAAGCGGCAGTCGATGCGGAGTCACCTCACCCTGGCAGCCGAGCGCGATGGCACCTTGCGCGCAGCCAAGGCCCAACTGACCGTCGATACCGGCGCCTATGCCTCCGGCACACCGCTCTCCTCGTGGCGCGCGACGATGCACGCCGCAGGCGCCTATCGCTATCAGGCCGTCCACGTCGATACCCAGGCCCTCTATACCAACAATGGCTACTCAGGTGCCTTCCGAGGCTTCGGAAATACGCAGGCGAGTTGCGCCGCCGAACTCGCGATTGACGAACTAGCCGAGCAGGTGGGTCGCGACCCCCTCGAGTTGCGCCTGCACAACTGCCTGAGACTGGGTGATCGCACGATGACGGGGGTTCAGCTGGATCAGGCGGTCGGCCTGGCGGACTGCCTGACGTGGGTGCGCGACCGCTCCGACTGGGCAGCCAAGCGCGCTGCCTACGACGCCCAACCCGACGACGCACCGCACAGACGCGGGATCGGGGTCGCCTGCTACTTTCACGGCAGCGGCCTGGGTGGCGAGGGCCTGGACTTTGCGACAGCGACACTCACGATCGAGCACGACAACCGTGTCACCATCGCCGCCGGGCTGACCGACTTCGGACAGGGCAGCCGTACCGTGTTCACGCTGCTGGCGGCGGAGACCCTGGGCGTGTCTATGGACCGCGTGCGCGTCCTGCGACCGGACACACAGACCGCCCTCGACTCAGGCCCCACGGTGGCGTCGCGGGCCTCCATCGTCGGCGGCAACGCCGTGCGGATCACCGCAGCCAAGCTCGACCGCCTGTTGCGGATGGCAGCAGCCGACCTGCTGGACTGCACACCCGAGCAGCTGGTCCGCGATGGTGAGCGCTACTTCGGTCCGACGGAGGAGCCCGTGGCGTTTGAGACCGTGGTTGCCCACGCTCGCGAGATGGGATTCCAGCTCTCAGCACAAGGCCGCTGGCAGGTCCGGCCCATCGAGTGGGACTTCGAGCACGGCACCGGTGAGCCCTACTTCGCCTACGTCTTCGGCGCCCAGATCGCCGAGGTGGAGGTAAACCGGCGCACAGGCAGGACCCGGGTGCTCAAGATCTGGGCAGCCCACGACGCCGGGACGATCCTCTTTCCCAGCGGCGCGCTGGGGCAGATGTACGGCGGCATCGCGCAGGGGCTGGGCTTCGCACTGATGGAAGGCTTCCGCTTCGAGCAGGGGATACCGCAGGCGCTCGACTTCGACCGCTATCGGATTCCCCGCGCCACCGACGTGCCCGAGATCGAGGGCACCTACATTCGCACCTCGCATCCGGAAGGACCCTATGGTGCTAAGAACCTGGCGGAGCCGGTGATGATCGCCACAGCACCGGCGATTGCCAATGCCTTCTACCAGGCGACGGGTCACCGGGTACGCAGCCTGCCGCTGCCAAACCTCGTCTCTTGACCGCCGTGCAGGGCCATCGCATCTCAGCTGTCCGGCTTGAAGAGACACCCCGGCGGGGCGTCTTTCGCCGCGGCTCGACATCGCCTGAGCAAGACATAGCGGCGGCACCTTACCCTTGCCGATCAGCTTGGATACGATGAACCTGAGCGGCTTGCGTTTAGAACATTTGAGCGATATAATCGAGGCATGGGCATGGTCGATATTGCCGTTCGCGCTCAGGAGCGTCGCGCTCACAAGCTACTGCTTCAGGGGAACCTGGAGGGGGCCATCGCCGTCTATCGCGAGATCCTCAGCCTCGATCCGGAGTACGCCACGGCCCACTACCAGCTGGGCCTCTGCTATCGCCAGCAACGCCAGTGGGAGGACGCCGTGCAGGCCTTGGTACGCGCCCGCGACCTGGGCGAGTCGCGTGCGATTCCCCTGTTGAACGAGCTACAAGCTGCACATCCTTCCCACGGCGCCGACGATACGGCGGACGAGCCCGCTGTCGTCGTCGGGAGCCGCATCCTAACCCGAAGCAGGCCGTCGGAGACGCCCCCCCACTCAAACGGGGCGCCGGGCGTGCAGACCTCGGGCTCAGGGACCTCCGAGCCGCGGAGCCTCTACGCCGCGGGGAGCGAGCATCGCGGTGGTGAGCGACCCGAGGACGCGGCGCCGATCGTGTGCCCTCCGCTGGCGCCCATCTTCTCCCCCGGTGGGGCGTTGACCAAGGCGCTAGGTTCACGTTTCCGAGCCAGGGCAGGCCAGCTGGAGATGGCGGCGCTCGTGCGCGAAGCGCTGCAGAACCGGCAACACGCCATCCTGGAGGCCGGGACCGGGATCGGCAAGTCTTTCGCCTACCTCATCCCGGTCCTGTGGTCGGGGGCGTCCGCGATTGTGAGCACCTCGAACAAGGGGCTGATGAACCAGCTATGGGAGAAGGATCTCCCCACGCTCCAGAAAATCGCCCCCCGTGCCACCAAGGTGGCCCTCCTCAAGGGTCGGGGGAACTACGTCTGCACGCTGCGCCTCGACCGTCTCCGCCAACAGGTGGGCCTTCCCAACCAGCCGGCGCTGCTGGCACAGGTCAGGAAGGGGCTGGAGCGTGTCCCCAACGGCGATGTCGAAATGATGAAGCTGCCGCCCGAGCTGGCGGCACGACTCACCGTGAGCGGGCATGAGTGCCGGGGCCGTCACTGCCCGCAGTTCGACCGCTGCCTCTACGAGGAGGCCAAACGCCAGGCGGCGGAGGCCGACTTGGTGGTGACCAACCACGCGCTGCTCTGCACCAGCGCGCTGCTGGCCGACAATCACATCCTGCCCGTGCGTTCCGTGCTGATCATCGACGAGGCCCATCAACTCACACGATATGCCGTCGAGGCCCTGACGCAGACGTTGGGGCAAGACCAGTTCTGGAGCCTCATCAACCACCCCACCGTGCGCGCCGCCGCTCCGGATGAGGACCTGCTGACCGAGGCCCGCGTCGCCTACGAGGCCTTTTTCCAGGCAGCGGAACGACAGCGTCCGGGTCACGCCAGAGGCCGGAATCGTCCCACCCGTTGGGAGCTGACAGGGGAGATCGAAGCCGGCCTGGCGCTATGGGGGACTCTGATGCAACTGCAGCGCAGCTTGGCTCACGCTGCTCATCTGGACGAAGGAGAACGTGAGGCGATCGCCACCCAAGCCGAGGAGGTCGCCGCCACTGCCCGTTCCCTGGCGACCCCCGAACCCAAGACGCACATCCGCCTCTGTGAGCACGTAAGCGACGGACAACTCGACAGCGAGGCTGCCTATCACGCGCTCTACCTACCGCTGGAGGCGACGGCTCCGCTGCGACGCCGGCTCTTTGATGCCTGGCCCCGCGTGATCTGCACCAGCGCGACGCTGGGGGTCAACAACGACCTCGGCTGGTTCGGACGACAGGTCGGCCTCTTCGCCGACCGCAACGAGCCACGCGTCATCGCCCGGGCCATCCCCGGACCGTTTGACTACGCCCAACAGATGATGCTCTATACACCCAAGACCCTGACGCCGGTCTACGACGAGGCGCGGCGCGCGTTCGCCGGGACCTACGTGGACGCCCTGACCGAGGAGGTGGCCCAGCTGTTGGAAGCCAGCCGCGGACGAGCGCTGGTATTGTGCACCAGCCGGCGGCGGATGACCCAGCTCTACGACACCCTCGCGCCGGCCCTCAATCCGCGCTTTCCCTGCTACCTGCAGGGAGAGCTGGCCCAACCGGACCTCGTGGCTCGGTTCAAGCGTGACGGCAACGCGATCCTCTTCGCGACCCGGGGCTTCTGGGAGGGCCTCGACATCCCCGGCGATGCGCTGGCCCTGGTGATCCTCGACAAGATCCCCTTTGTGCCCTACGATGATCCGGTCATCCGCCGCCGGGAGGCGCAAATCGCGGCAGAAGGCGGCAACGCCTTCTATGAGCTCCAGCTTGGGTCAGCGATTCTCAACCTGCGTCAGGGCGCCGGACGCCTGATCCGCTCGGAAACGGACCGGGGTGTGATCGCCCTGCTCGACGCGCGCGTCCTGCATAAACGATACGGGCAGCAGATCATCCGATCGCTGCCCGAGGGGTGCCACACCACCGACTTCGCGGACGTCGTCGCTTTCCTGTCGAGGCGCTAGACCTCCTGCAGGAAGTCATCGATCGAGCCTTTGGCCAGTCCGATGACGGTGTCCGCCGATCCGTAGGTGACCCAGAGCTCACGCTCCTGGGTGATCTCCCTTATCCCTTCTTGACCTCAATCCCATAGCCACGGGCAAGCTCCCGCAGCTCATTCATGTAGTCGAGACTGGGGGCCTCCAACTCGCTGGCTTTATAGGCAAGATCGAGACTGCGATACTTGTCCGCCGCAAGCCGGTGGAAACGCAGCAGGTCGAGCGTCGGAGGCGGTACGTCGGTGTCGTTCCGCTGCGAGATGCGAAGATCGGTCAGATAGCGCACATAGGCGGCGATCTCACCGATCGCCTCGCGTGTGTCATTCACGGTGGGGATCACGGGCGTGCGGAACCAGACCGGCTTATCCGTCGCCATCAACTGCTCGGCGATCTTGAGGATGCGCTGGTTGGACACCCCGACGGCAGCACGGTGCGCCTCGGGATCCATATGCTTGATATCCATCATCACCATATCCACTAACGGCAGAAGCTCCTCGAGGTCGGACCAGGGATAGTTGCCGCAGGTCTCGATCGCCGTATGGATGCCCTCAGCCTTGGCCCGCTCCAGCAGCGCCTTGGTAAAGGCCTTCTGCAGCAGCGGTTCACCCCCGGAAAGCGTCATCCCGCCGCCTGAGTTGGCATAAAACGCGCGGTCGGCGAGGACCTCCTGCATCACGTCGTCCACCGATAACTCCTCGCCGGTCATCTCAAGAGCGCCGGAGAAGCAGTTATCGACGCAGGCGCCGCAGAGCGTGCACTTGTCACGCAGATACTTGTGTACGCCATCCTCGATGACCTGTGCACCATACTCACAGGCCTCAATGCAGGCCCCACAACCGATACAACGCTCCGGATAGTACTGAATCTCCGGCTTGGGGCGAATGCCCTCGGGGTTGTGGCACCAGAAACAGTGTAGCGAACAGCCCTTGAGGAAAACGGTCGTCCGGATACCCGGACCATCGTGGACCGAAAAGCGTTGGATGTTGAATACGATGCCAGTTGCGGTCACGTCGACTCCTTCTGAATCTTCGATATCGTAGGTGCAGATACGATCAGACCGTATCACGCAGCCTGGCCTCAAGCATACCACCTCTCGACGATCAGCCAAGGCCAAAACGGCTATCCATGATTGACAGCGATGAGGATATTAGTATACTATAGTTAGGTACCGGTAACGATACCGGTATCGTTCTCAGCTCAGCAAGCATGGGTAGGCGAGAGAGTCTTTTATGAGACAAAGTAACAAGAGCGTCACGATCCAGGATGTGGCCCGCGCGGCGGGCGTATCGGTCTCGACGGTCTCGCGCGTGCTCAATGACAAAGCGGACGTCGCACCGCAGACCTTTCAGAAAGTTCAGCGCGTGATCGAGGAGCTGGGCTATACCTCAAGCCTGGCGGCCAGGAGCATGCGCAGCCGCCGCACCGGGGTCATCGGCCTCATCCTGCCCGATCTGGAGGACCCCTTCTGTATCCAGGTCCTCAAGGGCATCAACCGAGCCATCGCCGCGCTCGACTATGACCTCATCGCCTATGCGAGCAGCAGCATCCGCACCGACTCCAAGGCCTATCGCGAGCAGCTCTACGTCTCCCTGCTCAATGGAAGCATCACCGACGGGATCATCGTCGTCACGCCATCGGCGACCAGCTTTCCCACAGCCGCCCCCGTGGTCGCAATCGACCCCAACGAGGAGTGCAACGGATGCCCGACAGTGATCGGCATGAACCGCGCCGGCGCCTTGACGGCGATGGGCTACCTGATCGGCTTGGGCCACCAGCGCATCGGCTACATCGGTGGTCGCCCTGACCTGCGTTCGGCCCGTCAACGCCTGGAAGGCTACACCGGTGCCCTACGTCAGGCCAACATCGACGTGGACCCGGAGCTGGTCACGGTCGGCGACTACACGACCCCGACGGGTCGCCGGCGCGCTCGCGAGTTGCTGACCCTACCCGAGCCGCCGACGGCGATCTTCGCCGCTAACGATCAATCGGCCATCGGCGCTATCGAGGCAGCTCGTGAACTGGGCCGGCGCGTACCGGAAGACCTCTCGATCATCGGCTTCGACAACATCCCCGAGGGCGCCTACTACAATCCCGCCCTGACGACTGTCGACCAGTTCATCGCCAAGATGGGCTATGTCGCCACGGAGATGCTGGTAGGCCTGATCCGAGAGGGAGGCCTGGACAACGGCCAATACACGATGCCGACACAACTTGTCGTCAGGGACTCCTGCAGAGGTGTTACCTACAGCACTTGATCCATACCAGAAAGGAGGGTGATCGATGTGAGGTGAAACGTAACCGGTCTTTGGCTACCCCATCCGATAGCACGAAGGCCCTCAGCACCTTGGGGAGAATCCCCCTACGACTGCAGGTCACCAGACCATCTGTAGATGATTAAGGAGGAAGTGAAAGATGCGCAAGTCGATTCTGTTAAGAGTCTGTGTTGTGATCGTCCTGGGCCTCCTGACGGCATGTGGCGGCGCCGTGGAGCAGCAACCTGTCGAAGTCACCCGAGTTGTGGTTGAGACCCAGGTCGTCGAGGGCGAATCCGTCGAGGTCACCCGGGTCGTCACAGAGGAGATCGTCGTGACGGCTACGCCTGAGCCCGTGCAGAGAGAGACGGCAGCCGACGTCCTAGGCATTTTGCCCAGAAGCGAGACGTTGATCGCCGGTATGTTAACGGGACGCGTTGGCTCTCCCAGCAACTTCAACAAGTGGGCAGGTTGGAGATGGGTGGATCGTGGTATGCAGAACCTGGCGAACGAGCCGCTGTGGTCCGTCGACTTTGCCACCGGCGAGATCATCAACGCACTCGCCTCAGGCGATCCAATCTACAACGAGGACTTCACACGCGTTGAGATTCCGCTGCGTGAGGGCGTCGCGTGGGCCGACGGCACGCCCTTCACGGCGGATGACGTGGTCTTCACGGTCGAAACGATTCTGGCGAACGAGGGCCTCAGTGACCATAACGCGTTAGTCGAGGACGTAGACGCTGTCTACAAAGACGGTGACTACGGAGTCGTGTTCGAGCTCAAGCAACCCAACTCACGGTTCCACACGAAATTCCTGGATCGGTGGGGTTGTATCTGGATCATGCCGAAGCATATCTTCGAGACGGCAGACGACCTGTTGACGTTTGAGTTCGATCCCTTCGTCGGTACCGGACCCTATAAGCTGCACAGCTACGACCCTGCCGGCTACTGGACGATTTGGGAGAAGCGCGCGGACTGGGACAAGAGCCCCACAGGTATCCTGTTCGGCGAACCCGTGCCCCAGTACGTCGTCTTTCAGACTTTCGCCAACGAAGGGGCCAAGATCCTGGCTCAGCTGACGCATCAGTTGGACGCCGTAGACCTATCGGCAGAAGGGCTCAAGGCGGTGCTGGCGCAGGGCGACACAGTCCGGGCCTATCAGCCCTCCTTCCCCTGGGTCGTGAACAACGATCCATGCATCACTGGACTCCTGTTCAACACGGCGGTGGCCCCGTACGACAACCCTGAGGTGCGTTGGGCACTGCTGCTAGCGATCGACATCGAAGAGTACCTCGGTCAAGCTGTTGATGGTATGGCCACACTGAGTCCGGTTCACCTTCCTTCGCTTGGTACATACCCTGAGAACTTCATCAAACCGCTGCTGCCGTGGCTCGAGGATTTCGAGCTGGATCTGGGCGATGGCGAGACCTTCAAGCCGTTTGATCCCGAAGCGCCCATGCGGGTGGCTGAGTATGCACGCGAGCGGGGGTATACGTTCCCGGATGATCCGGAATACATCGAGACAGCATTCGGACTCGGCTGGTACAAGTACGCACCCGAGGTCGCCGAGAAGCTGCTCATCAAGAATGGCTTCTCGCGGGATGCGGACGGGATGTGGCTCCTCCCCGATGGCACACCATGGAAAATCGAGATCATCGAGACCCCCGACTCCGCGACTCATGGGTTCAAGAATGGTAACGCTGCGGCGCAGCAGTGGAAGAAGTTCGGGATCGATGCAGTCTACTTCGCGTCGGATGCTCAAGCCACGCTGCAGGGGAATGGCGAGTTCCAGGTCAGCGGCAGCTGGCCGGCCCAGGAGCCCTGGGGGGCGGGCGTCGACCTCTACAGGACTTTCAATGCCTTCAACTCCGAATACCACAAACCGCTCGGAGTGCTCAACCAGGGGAATAACTCGCGGTGGTCGAGTCCTGAGATGGATGCCGTCATCGCGGCTCTGAGAGAGACCGACCCCACCGACACCGAAGCCGTGACCGCCTTAGGCATCGAAGGCCTCAAGATTCTCGTAGAAGAGATGCCGGGAATCCCGACCTACGGCTACGCGGGTTTCCTCACGTGGGACGAGTACTACTGGACCAACTGGCCCGGTTCGGAGAACCCCTATACTCAGCCTTACCAGCACTGGGGTCCGTTCAAGTACATGATGCCGTTCCTGGAGCCGACCGGCCGTTAGGTTAGCCCAAGTCGGATTCTGATTCACACTCCGGGTGGGCCATCTTGTCCGCCCGGAGTGTGATTGGAGTACGGATGAGTACAAGATTGAGGAGAGACTAGCCTTGACGTTTGTGAAACGCCATCTCATTCCGAGGCTTGTTCAGTACCTTCTGATCATCTTTGTAGGGATCACAGCCGTGTTCGTTATCCCTCGTCTGGCGCCGGGCGATCCGGTCTATCGGACGATTGCCGAGCTGAGATCTAGGGGCTCGTACCTCGATCCCGCCACAGTAGATAATATGATCGAGGATCTGACCGAGATGTACGGGCTTGAAGGATCGATGTTTGACCAATACCTCGCCTTCTGGGGGCGATTGGTCAAGGGGGACTTCGGTGTCTCCTTCTTCCAGTTTCCCACACCGGTGCTTCAGCTCATCGGCATATCGCTGCCCTGGACACTGGGGCTGCTCCTCACGACGACGCTGCTCTCGTGGACGATCGGCAACCTGATCGGCGGGTTAGCCGGCTACTTCTCCCGGAAGCGCTGGTCAAGGATCTTGGACGGCATCGCCATGGTGATCCGCCCCATTCCCTACTACATCTTTGCCTTCGCCCTCCTGCTGCTGTTAGCCTATGTCTTCCCGCTCTTCCCCGTCAGTGGTGGCGCCGCCATCGGCAGGCGACTCGTGTTCAACCTGGACACGATGCTGGACATCCTCAAGCACGCTTTCCTCCCGGCCCTCTCACTCGTCATACTCGGGGTCGCGATCAACTTTCAGACGATGAAGCTGATGGTCCAGAACGTGAACTCGGAGGACTTCGTACGCTATGCTAAGCTCGGCGGCGTCAAGGAAAGCAAAATCGTCTGGCACTACGTCATCAGAAACGCCATACTGCCACAGATCACGGGCTTGGCGCTATCGTTCGGGCAGATCTTCAGCGGCGCCCTGATCACGGAGATCGTCTTCTCCTATCCGGGCCTCGGCACCCTCCTCTACAACGCCATCCGCACCGGGGACTACAACCTGATCATGGGGATCACGGCGCTGTCGATCGTGGCGATCACGACAGCCATCCTCATCCTCGATCTGCTCTATCCCCTGTGGGATCCCAGGATCAGGTACACGTAAGGAGATCAGATACCGTGAAACTACTCCGAGACCTTTTCAGGGATTTCAGATTCACCTTGAGTTTCAGCATCCTGTGTATTCTGGTCGCACTCGCCCTTCTCTCCCTCTTCTCGCCCGACGATCCCACCTTCTGGAGCGTCGTTCCCCGCGACCTGAAGCCCTCCTGGACTTATCTGTTGGGCACCAACTCCAAAGGCCAAGATGTCTTCTGGCAGGCCACCTTTGCCGTTCGCAACTCGCTGATCCTCTCGATCATCGCGGGATCGGTGTCGCGCGTGATCGCCATCGTGGTCGGGATGGTCGCCGGCTACTTGGGCGGAAGGGCTGATAGGGTTCTGATGTTCATCACCGATAGCCTGCTGGTCATCCCCCTCTTCCTCATCATCGTGATGTTGGCGATGCTCATCCGCGATCGGCTGACGCTGCCGCTGTTAGGCCTCCTCCTGGCCTTCTTCGGATGGGCCTGGGATGCCAGGGTGATCCGCTCGCTGATCCTGAGCCTGCGCGAGCGCGGCTTCACGCAGACCGCCATCCTCACCGGGTCGAGTACGCTACGCCTCGTCCTCAACGAGTATATGCCCTTCGCGATGCCGCTGATCTTCTCCACCCTGATCAACAACATGTCCTGGGCCATCGGGCTGGAGATGACGCTCGCCATTCTGGGCCTGGTCAATATCGACATACCCACGCTCGGGACCATGCTCAACTGGGCGCTCAACTATCAGGCGATCCTCTTAGGACACTGGTGGTGGGTTCTGACGCCCGTCGTCCTATCGATCTTCCTATTCGTGGCGCTGTACTGGCTCTCCGTCAGCATCAGCGAATACCTGGACCCCCGAACACGAACCCAGCGAGTCGGGACACAGTGAGGCGACGATGAATGACATCATACTAAGGGCCGAAAACCTGAAAGCGTTCTACGAACTGGACCAGTTCGGAACCCACAAGATTGTGAAAGCGGTCAACGAGGTGGACCTCCAAATTCGAGAAAACGAGGTCTATGGCATCGCCGGCGAGAGCGGCTGCGGCAAGACAACGCTGCTCAAGGTGCTCATTGCCGACGTGGAACCACCGCTGCGCGTGATCGGCGGCAGGACCGCCTATCGTGTGAACGACGAGGAGATCGACGTCTATGCGCTCGGTGATCGGGCCCGGCGCCGGCTGCGTTGGGAGTACATCGCCTACGTACCGCAGGGCTCCATGAGCGTGATGAACCCCGTGCTGAAGCTCAAGGAGACCTTCCGCCACTTCATCGAGAGTCAGCGGGGCAAGACGGGGGACGAGGCCTTTGAGCTAGCCGACAGCCACATCCGGACGTTGGGACTGCCAAGCAACATCCTCGATGCCTACCCGCACCAACTCTCCGGCGGCATGCGACAGCGGGTCACCATCGCCCTGGCGACCATTCTGGAGCCGCGGATCATCGTCGGCGATGAGCCGACCACGGCACTCGACGTCGTCGTCCAGCGGGGTGTGGTACAGCTCCTGAAGGACATTCAGAAGAAGCTGAACAATACCATCGTTCTGGTCACACACGATATGGGCATCCACGCCAATATCGCGGACCGCATCGGCATCATGTACGCAGGCAAGATGGTGGAGGAGTCGACGACCGAGGTGATCTTCGGCGAACCGCTCCACCCCTATACCAGGTACTTGATCGACTCGCTGCCGCGGTTCGGTGACAAGACGACGCGAACGAGCGTCCCCGGGAGCCCACCCTCGCTGATCGATCTACCAACGGGCTGTCCTTTCCATCCGCGGTGCCCGCACGCAATGGATATCTGCATCGAGAAAATGCCGGAGTTTGTGACCTTGAAGACCAACCATAAAGTTGCGTGCTGGTTGGTGGGAGGTTCTGATGGACAAGCTGCTTGAAATCGACCGCCTGACCAAGGTTTTCACCCAGGGCAGCATCCTCTCAAGAGTCAAGATCACGGCGGTCGACGACGTCTCGTTTGACATCAAACCGGGCGAGATCTTCACGCTCGCCGGCGAGAGCGGCTGCGGCAAGACGACCATCGCCAAGATCGTATTGGGGCTCGAAGGGGCCACCTCAGGTCACATCGTCCACAAGGGCAAGCCGAGTGAAGCGACCCGCCGCAGGAAGACCTGGCGCGAGGAGGGCATCCAGGCAGTCTTCCAGGATCCCTTTGAGACCTTCAACCCGCTACGCATCGTCGATCAGTACTTCTTCGATGCCGTGAGGAACTTCAGGCTGGCCGGGAGCCGGCAGGAGGCCGTCGAACTGATCGAGGAGAAACTCGGGGCCGTAGGGCTCTCCTACGAGGACTTCGCCGGCAAGTACCCGAGCGAGTTCTCCGGCGGACAACTGCAGCGCATCTCGATCGCGCGGGCACTCCTGAACGATCCGACGCTGCTCATCGCCGACGAACCTGTCTCCATGGTGGATGCATCGCTGCGTATGTCGATCGTCAACCTATTCAAGAAGCTCAGGGACGCGTTCGGCGTGAGCGTGCTCTACATCACCCACGACCTCGCCACCGCCTACTACGTCAGCGACCGCATCGCCATCATGTTCAGGGGCAACCTCGTCGAGATGGGCACCGTGGAAGAGGTCCTCATGAGCCCGAGACACCCCTACACACAACTCCTGCGCGAGTCCATACCGGAGGCCGATCCGAAAGCCCGCTGGGAAGGTCGCATCGAGCTCAGTGAGCTCGAGCAGGAGGAGTACCTGAAGCAGGGATGCCGGTTTGCGGGACGGTGCCCGCTGGTGATGGACATCTGCAAGGAGAACGTGCCCCCGGACATCTACGTCGACGGCGTGCTCGTCAAATGCTTCAAATACGTCGAGTAGCGACAAGGAAAACGGCCCGGGCTCTCCACCCGGGCCGCTAGACTGGGGCGGCACGATTCGAACGTGCGATACACGGATTCAAAGTCCGTTGCCTTACCACTTGGCCACGCCCCAATGAACGCAACGGAATTATAGCATATTCCGGCGTCCGATCAATTGGCCGCCCTGGGTGAGAGTGTAGTAGACGAGACCCAGCACCACCAGGGCAGCCCAGTCCCGACCTGTCAGATCGCGGACTTGGCGCCTGTGCCGGACAGCGCCGGGCACCAGGACCACAGCAGCGAGCGTATAGCGGAGCCCGGCGAAGATCAGTGAGGGGATCTCATCCAGGTAGCGCTTGATCAGAACCCAGGAGGTCGACCAGAGGAAGGTCACCAACAGAGCCGTCAGGATCGCACGAGCACGCTTCGAAGACCGCATGGTAGCACCTCTTTCGCTAGATAGGCACGACAACACATATGCTTACCTAACCCCTCCCGGCTTTTATCCGATCAGGTGCTACGCGCGATGGCTTTTGTGACGCTCGGTCCAGGCCTGCTCCCGCAGCGGAACCCTAGTCACTCAGGTCAGCCATCCCAGTATAGCCGCGCCGTACCGGGCCGCAACCTGACGCGACACCAGGGTTATCACATGTCAGCAACCTTCCGGGAAGCTCGAAGAGCCTCGCTCATCACAGAGAGAGCGTCGGACGCCTGAATCCGCGCGACGCAACGGGCCTGCTAGCTTCCCGGAAGGTCAGATGCGATTGCCCTGGACGCGACGCGGCTTGACGCCTCCGGTCCACGTCTCATAATGACGCTAGCTGCCGAAACCTATCCACGACAAAGGAAAGGCCTGAATTGACAACCATCGATGACTTCATCGAACGGATGCCCAAGGTGGAGCTCCACGTTCACCTGGAGGGATCGGTGCAGCCGCAGACGCTCTTGCAGCTGGCCAAACGGAACCACATCGCGCTACCGGCTGACAATCTTGAGGGCCTGCGAGCCTGGACCACCTTTCGCGACTTTGACCATTTCATCGACGTCTATCGAGCCATAGCGAGCTGCCTGCGCTCAGCCGACGACATTGAGTTGATCGCCCGCGAGTTTCTGGCAGGTCAGGCCACGCAGAACATCGTGTACAGTGAGGTCACCTTTACCCCCTACAACCAGATTCGCAGCCACGGGCTCGGTTTCCACGAGCAGATCGATGCAGTCAACCGCGCCCGCGCATGGGGTGAGGAAGCGTTGGGCGTGCGGATGGGCATGATCGTCGACATCCCGCGAGAGATCACGCCTTCCGAAGGCGACACGGTCGCAGGCTGGATGATGGAGCGTTATGGTGACGGCGTGATCGCCCTAGGATTGGGAGGGCAGGAGATCGGCAATCCACCACAGAAGTTCCGGACCGCTTTTGACCGCGTGAGACAGGCGGGCATCCCATGCATTCTCCACGCGGGGGAGACCGACGGACCCGCCAGCATCTGGAGCGCACTCGAGGTTGCCGGCAGCCGGCGCATCGGCCATGGCGTGCGGGCCATCGAGGACGATGCCCTGATGGCCTACCTGCGTGACCGGCGGATCCCGCTGGAGGTCTGTCCGACCAGCAATATCTGCCTGAGCGTCTTTCCATCCCTAGCGGAGCACAGCCTGCCGCAGCTGATGGAGCAAGGGCTGGTGGTCACCCTCAACAGCGATGATCCGCCGCTGTTCAACACGACCTTAACCCGGGAATACCTCATCGGGCACACGACCTGGGGGTGGACCCGCGACACGATTCAGGGCCTGGTGCTGACCGCCGTCGACGCCACCCTGCTGCCGGACACCGAAAAGCAGGAGATGCGGCGCAGCTTCGAGGCGTGGTTCGCGCAGCCGAGCCACGTCACGATGTGAGATCAAGGCCATCGCATCCCTTCCGCGAACGGTCGGATCGGCTATCCGACCCACATAGGACAAGGCCATCGCCTTTCACGCTGGGAAGCGCGCGTCTTAAGGCCGGCAGCCCCGTCTCGGGGCGTCCGACGCCGGGCCATCGCGGATGGTCGGATCGGCTATCCGACCCACATGAAGCGAGCGGTTGACACCGGGTCGCGGCGTGGGATAATGGTGCATATAGACGGCGGGCCACCGTCGTCTTTTTTTGCCCGAATCGAGGTGGCCCCCTAACTCACATCAGGATATCGACCTTGACCGAGCCGACCCAAGCAAACGACATCATCGTGCCCGACGAGAACCGCAGCGCCGACGTCGCAGCGCAGCCGCCCCAGCCCATGCTGCGCAGCCGCCTGGTAACGGGCATGCCCATCTATTACGGCTGGATCATCCTCATCGCCGCGACCATCGGCTATATTATGACAAGCCCCGGCCAGACCTACTCCGTCTCCATCTTCATCGAGCATTTCATCACCGACCTGGGGATCAGCCGCTCGCTGGTGAGCACCCTCTACACCATCGGCACCTTCACCGCGGGGATGATGATGCCCTTCGTCGGACGGCAGGTAGATCAGCGAGGGCCCAAGGTGGTAGTGGGGGCCATCAGCGCGCTCTTTGCCCTCGCCTGCATCTACATGGGCTTTGTCCGGAACGCCGTGATGCTGGGCTTCGGCTTCCTGATGATCCGAATGTTGGGACAGGGCAGCCTGAGCCTCGTCAGCGGCAACGTGATCAATCAGTGGTGGGTGCGCCGTCGGGGGCTCATGCTGGGCATCGCAGGCGTCGCCGCCTCGCTGCTGGGCAGCGGCTTATTCCCCTCCTTCATCCACAGCCTGATCGGCCGTCTAGGATGGCGATCGAGCTACCAGGCGCTCGGACTGATGGTCGCCGTTGTGATGCTCCCCGTGGGCATCCTCTTTTACCGGAGCCGACCCGAGGACTATGGTCTGTTGCCCGATGGCGCGAAGCAGTCCGAAGGGGACGGTCGACGCGACCCGGCGACATTCGTCGAGGAGAACTGGGGACGCTCCGAGGCTGTACGGACATCAGCCTTCTGGATCATCTCGCTCGGGTTAGCCTCCATCTCGATGCTCGGGACGGGACTCCAATTCCATATGGTCAGCATCTTCGAGGATGGCGGTCTCAGCGCCAGCTTGGCGGCAGGGGCCTTCATGTCCATCGCCATCACCAACGCTCTCGTCAGGATCGTCAGCGGGGTGTTGATCGACCGTGTTGAGGTGCGCTACCTGCTCTTCGTCGCCCTCTTAGGGCAGACCATCGGCCTCCTGATGGCGCCCCGCCTGCAGGGCGCCTCCACCGCCTGGATCTATGGCGTCGTGCTGGGCACCACGAGCAGCCTGCAGGCCACGGTGAGCACTGTAGTGTGGGCCAAGTACTTCGGCAGGCAACACCTGGGCAGCATCACCGGCGTCGCCTCGCTGATCGGGGTTGCGGGCTCAGCCTTAGGCCCGATGCCGATGGGCATCGCGCGCGACGTCCTGGGCAGCTACACCCTGGCGCTCACCGTCCTGGCGGCCCTGCCGCTGGCGTTGGGCATCGTCGTCCTCACCTCGCGCAGGCCTGAGAGGCAGCACAGCACGGCATAACCGGCACCTACCGGAAGACCCTTGGGGTTTCCGAAAACCCCAAGGGTCTGGGTCGCATATGCTTGCGAGAACTATCGCAGTGCCGCCGTGTCTGGCGATGTCGCGCTAACACTCGCGCGCTTGCGAGTTATTGGTCGCTGCGGATACAGGCGTCCCAGTCTGCAGGTGCCAGATAGAGGTTCATCCTGCCCCCGGTGTCGGACGCCCAGAGCACGTGCGTGCCGTCGGGGGTGAAGACGGGATGCGGATGGCTGGTCTTGCGCCAGGAGGTGTCGTGCGCGCACAGGCGCCCGACGATCGCCCGATGGCGCGCGTCGTCGTACTTGACGAGCGAGATGTAGCGCCGCCAGTCCGGGTCCTCCTCGCGAATCTGCCCCGTGTCGCCCACCGCCATCGGCTCAGAGGGATGGGCATGAACGTGCATGGGGCGCCGATAGGGGTAATAGTAACGCTGCTCGTCGGAGCCATCCGGATTGACATAGATATCGGCATGGTGTAACCAATCCATATCCGATCGATAGCGATAGGAGTACTGCGTGCCGACGCGCCCACCAGCAGTGAAGAACTCATGCCCCACCCGCTCCAGATGGCGCTTCGTCTCTATCAAGGGGTGCACTTCATCGGTCGCCACGTTGGCTACCCACATGCGCTGAACCAGATGCCAGGGCCCCTCGTGACAGAAGAGAATGATATCGGCGTCCAGAGGATGAATGATCACGTGGGTCATCCGACGAAGCTCACCGGTCACCGCGTAGCCTGTCTGCGTCTCCACGTCATAGCGTATGATGACGCTGGAAGGATAGCGGAAGAACTTCTCGCGGAACCCCTTGGAGCCGCCGGAGAACTCCGCCTCGAACCGGGCCGTGCAGAGCTCGGCATCCGCGAGCTCCACCATCGTGAACGCAAGATACCGCCCGTCGTGGGTGCATGTGAGGCTGGCAGGGATGAAGCCGGAAGGGACCTCCATCAGCTCCTGCTCCGCCAGATCATCCAGTTCCACCGCCTTGAGGGTCCGTCCCGCGAAGTAGAAGGCGCGTCGGTTCATTCCATCAAGGCAGCCGCTATGTACATCGTCCTCAGCCGTTAGCTGGACCGCGTGCCCGTCCGCAAGGCCGAGCATGTAGAACTGCTCGCTACCGGTGCGGCTCGACGTGACCAAGGCGAAGGCCCCACCCTCATCGACCTGCGAGGCCGTGAAATAGGGGTGGTCCACCTCGCCGCCCGCGACGCTGTACCGCGTCACCGGGACGCCGGTCTCAGGATCCTCACGTGTCTGACGGTCAAAGTTAACAATGTCGCCTTTCATAGCCATCCTTTCGCTGTTGCTTCGGAAGCTCGTTCCCACATCGTCTCACGTAAGTTCGGGCGGGGCAGGTCTCCCGCGCTCAGCGTTCGCCTCGCGGAGCACGGCGGGCACCGAGCGCCAGCCGAGCCGCTTGCACGCCGCCACCCGCATGTGCCCCACCACCACACGGTAGGTCCCTTCTCCCGTCTGGGTGACAACGACGGGCTGGATCAACCCCTCGGACCTGATCCGCTCCGCCAGGATGTCGATCTCGCCCTCGTTGGCGCGCAGATAGGCCCGGTCCTCGTCCCCGAAGACGATCTCGCTGAGGGGCAGGTCCACGGTGGATTTCGGAAGCTCGGCTTCACTGAACCGTGCGGATGCCTGCACGCCCTTGCGGAACGAGTAGATGTAGGGGATGGCGAAGTCGACCTGTGCATCCTCCTGGAAGCCCTGGAAGATCAGTTTGGTGATCTGGTAGGTGATGCGGGGCCGGTCAGTGGCGCTGGTCATGTAGCGCAGCCGCATGTAGACGCCATAGTCGTACATATCCGCACGCACATAGGGCTCCTGCCCGGTCTTGCGGATGATCTCGCCCGTGACCTCGCGCGCGGCGGAGAGCAGAATGCGCTCGGCGATGTCCCAGCTCGTGTCATACGTGATACGGATCACGACCTCGTCGAGGATAAAGGCCGCATCCTGCCGCGCGGTGTAGTTGATGACGACGTTACTGAAGAGCATAGCATTGGGGATCAGGATCGGACGCCCCACCGCCTCCTCGCTGCCCACGGCACCGCCCACCTGGTTGAGCTCCGTATACATCGGGCTCAGGTTGACGACGTCGCCGACCAAGCCCAACGAGGGCAGCTGAATGCGGTCGCCCACGCGGAAGGGCCGTTTGACCGAGATCATGATCCACGCCGCCATCCCGCTGACCGGCGCCTGCAGGGACCACCCCAGGAGCAGGCCGCTGAACGCACCCAGCGCCGTCCCGACCGTCTGTAGCTGCCCGAACAGGGCCAACAGCACCGCCAGGACCGCCACACCCGCAACCAGGCGCAACACGCCCGAGAGCATCACGACCTCGCCCGCCGCGCCGTGCTTGGCCCTCACGCTCATCTTGACGGTCAGCACACCCAGTTGGTAGCCGGCGAGGATGGCGAAAAGGATCATCAGGCCCTGGCTCAACGTGCTGCCGCCCGGCATCGTCAGTAGACCGACACCCTGGGCATTCAGAAGCCCGAAGAGGCCCGTCAACACACCCAGAACCACGAGTCGCACCACATTCGGCTTGACGCGCATAGCATCTCTCCTATCCCGGCAGAAACCGGTTGGTTTATCCAGCTCCGTATGATAACCGATCTTCGGAACCGCGCACGCCCCGGGAACTTCCTGAGGGGCATCGACGTCTTAGGTAGTGAGAGGCACACCTACTGGTGAGAGCCACGGTTCTCACAGCGATGGTCGTCTCACAGATATCGCAGACAAGCATAGGAGGATATAAGGATGAAGAAGCTTCAATGGCCCCACGTGGCCCTAACCGTCGTCGCCCTAGCCCTTGCCGTAAGCAGCTGCAGCTCACTGGCCCCGTCGACGACGCTCGCGTCCCGAGAGGCTGCACCGTTGGCCGCCGGCGGCATGGTCGTCAGCGGACAGGTACAGCAGGGCGTGGTCGTCTCCGCGACCGGCACGGCCAGCGCGGATCCCGAGATCGCCCAGGTGACTTTCGGCGTCGAGCTGCAGGGACAGGATCCCGATGCT
>JAXGUU010000024.1:0-22427 GCA_040774145.1 Anaerolineae bacterium | reverse complement strand
GATTTCTTCTACGTCTGGCTCAAGCGCAGCGTGGGCGAGATCTTCCCCGAGCTCTTCGCGACGCCCGTTGTCGGCAAGAGCGGCGAGGCGATCATGGAGCCGACCCGGCACGCCGGTAGTGCCGAGGCCAAGGCGTTCTTCGAGCGCATGCTTGGTGAATCCTTCCGCGAGATCTATCGCGTCCTGCGCCCCGGCGGCGTTGCCGTCATCGTCTATGCTCACAAGACCACCGAGGGGTGGGAGACGATGCTCAACGCGCTGGTCCAGGCGGGCCTCGTCGTCACGGGCTCGTGGCCTATGCACACCGAGATGGCGACCCGGTTGCGCGCCGCTGCCTCCGCCGCCCTCGCCTCCTCCATCTACATGGTCTGCCGCAAAATGGAGCGCGAGCCGCTGGGCTTCTGGAACGAGCTGCAGCCCCGGATCCGCGCACGCGTCGAGGAGAAGATGGCCCAGTTCTGGGCCGGGGGCATCGCGGGCGGCGACTTCTTCATCTCCGCGATCGGCCCGGGGATGGAGGCCTACTCTCGCTACGAGCGCGTCGAGACCTACGCCGGGGAGCCGGTCGGCGTCGATGCGCTGCTCAGCTTCATCCGCGGCGTCGCCACCGACTGGCTGGTGCACCGCTTGCTCCACGACGCCTCGAGCGGCGCGATCGACAAGGAGGCGCAGTTCTACCTCGTCTACCGCTGGACCTACCTGGATAACCCCGTGCCCTACGACGATGCGCGCAAGATCGCCAGCGCCCAGGGCGTGGACCTGGAGCGGCTGTGGTCCAAGGGCGGCTTCGTGGAGAAGCGCGGGGCCAACGTCCGCGTGCTGGGACCGCAGCGCCGCGGGGCGGTGGAGAGGGTGGAGACCATGGTCGACGCGATGCACCGCTCGTGCGGGCTCTGGTCGCAGGGCAAGAGCGCCGAGATCACCAAGATGCTTGGCGAGACGGGCTACGGGCAGCGCGGCGCCTTCTGGCAGTTCTGCCAGGCGGTCGCCGAGAGCCTGATCAACGGCAACAAGGAGAAGCAGCTCCTGGAGGGGCTGCTGATGGGGAAGGAGGGCTACATCCGCGAGAGCGCGGAGGTCGTGCCGAAGGCGAAGGACAAGGGGCCGGAGCAGATGCGGATGGAGCTGGAGGAGTAACGGGTGTTGACCTATGAACTGACGCTCGAGGATCTTCAGGATGAGCGGCTCATCGCCGAACTCGACGCGTTGGGCGTGCACTTCCTCTGGCGTCTCGCCCCTGTCGATCGGGTTGACGATATGGACCCAGCCAGGCTGCTCGCGTCACTTGCCGCCAGTAGAGACGCTCGCGTGCGCCTCGCTATCATCCCATTGCTGCTCCATCGTCCCGATTTCGCTGCTCACGTGCCGGAGGCGCTCGACTGCGCCCCCGTTGACGCCCGGCTTTACCTGATGTGTTATTATACAGCCGCGCGCTACCTTCAATGGAAGTACCGGTACGAGCTGGCACGCCTCGATGGCGCCGGCGCGCTTTTGCCCGATCTCTTCTCCGATGAGCTGGGTCTTGAAGACGTCACAGATCCTGATGACGGTCTGGCCGATCTGGCGCAGCGCCACGCTACGCTGAGTGGTGAGGCGATCAACTGGCTGGGCACCTATCAACACGCGGCTGAGCGATGGCTTGCGAGATTGGAGCGCGAGCGGGCATGGGCGACCTAGTCCTGGAGAGGATGCGGGCGTTTCTCAGCCAGCCGGCTGAGCGCTATACAGAGCCGGTGGCTTAAGCGCCGCATGGGTTTTCTCAAACTAGGTCTTCGGGCGAGGCCAACCGCTGTAGCCAGTCAACCGCGTCGAAGTCCCGGTCGAAGCTGGCGATGTAACGTATGTCGCGTCTGCGGCATGCTAGGGCGATCAGGGCGTCGTTGAAATTGAGTTCGCCCCCGGACGTTCCGACCAGTTCGAGGATGTCGGTGTAAAGCTCAGGTACGTCGGGGAGTATCCAAAGGATATCTTGTTGGGGATAGTCGTAGAACACTCGCGCTAACAGGTCATCGAGATCTGCCTCACGGCGCTGTTCGTGGATGCGGCGAGCCATAGTGCTCACCGCTTCAGCTAGGACGCAGTCAAAGATGGCGACGCTAGCTTCCATCCTATCCAGCGAGGCCTGCAGTGCGAAGGCAGCTTCGTGCCAGATGTCCTCGGGATCGAGCAGGGCGATCAGAACTGAGGTGTCAATCCCAACCTCAGTCATACAACGCCTCGCTATCCGCGAGGGCATCACCGCCAACGGCGATCTGGGCCGTGAAGTGGCTGAGCCGCTCCGCCGGCACGAAACGGGTCGGATAACGGCCCACCGTTATGGGCGAGTGCGCTTCATCTATTGGCTTGTCGAAGACGATCACGCTCACCTGCGCGCCATCCGGCAGCGCTACGTCGGTTAGGAGCGTCAAGACACCTTTGTGGTGTATGGCACGTACCAAGGTTCCTGTCTCCATTTCCATCACCTCCTCGACGGTTCGTCCGTCTAGGTCTATTATAGCAGGAAGCTGTTGTTCGTTGAAGGACAGGTGTTGCATCCGTGTCATCCGTGATTCAGACAGCGTCTACAGCATACTTACGACATCGTCAGGGAGGTCGTTGATATGAAGAACTGGTTCGACATCATCCCACCCCACGAGGACATCCGCAGCGGGCAGTTCGACGAGGCGGTCTTCGCTGCCGATCTGGGCGACGTGGCGGCGGGGACGGCGGCGCCCGACTACAACGATCCCTATCTCTTCTTCAAGAAGACCTACCTCACCGAGGGGCTGCGCCACCTGCTCTTGCGCGTCAATCAGAAGCTGGTCCAGGGCCAGGGCGGGTCGGTGGTGGAGATCCAGACGCCCTTCGGCGGCGGCAAGACGCATAGCCTGGTCGCCATCTACCACACCCTGAAGCACGGCGACGCGATTCGCGAGCTACTCCCGCCGGGGATGGACCTCCCCCGCCCGCGGATGAGCGTGATCGCGGGCAACCACTGGAACCCGTTGGAGGGCACCACGACCGAAGGCCTCACCCGCCATACCTTCTGGGGCGAGATCGCCTACCAGATCGGCGGGCGCGAGGGCTACGAGGCCTTCCGCCGCAACGATGAGGCGCGCGTCTCGCCGGGCAAGGCCGACCTGCGCGCCTTCCTGGAGGCGCACCAGCCCTGCATTCTGCTCTTCGACGAGATTCTGGAGTACGTGAACCGTGCCGGCGACGTGCGCGACCGGAGCGACGTGGCGCTGAGCACGCAGACCTTCTCCTTCTTCCAGGAGCTCACCGAGGCGGTCGCCACGCTGCCCTACGCGATGATGGTCGTGACGCTGCCCTCGAGCTATCTGGAGGACTTCGGCGAGCAGCAAGAGGCGTCGCTGGCGCGGCTGAACAAGATCTTCGGGCGCGTCGAGTCGATCGAGACGCCGGTGCAGGGCGAGGAGGTCTATGCCGTGATCCGCCGCCGCCTCTTCGAGGTGGAGCGGCTCAAGGCGGGCGAGATGCGCAAGGTGGTCCACGCCTACTTCCAGGCGTACCAGCAAGTCCGTGACGACCTGCCCGCCAAGGCCCGCGATGTGGCCTGGCGCGACAAGCTGGAGCTGGCCTATCCCTTCCACCCCGACGTCATCGACACGCTCTACGAGAAGTGGTCCACCTTCTCCTCATTCCAGCGGACCCGCGGCGTGCTGCGGCTGTTGGCCCACGTCGTCGAGGACCTCTACCATCGCGAGGTGAACCTCGACCTGATCCTGCCCGGCGACCTGAATCTGGGCCACCCACAGGTGCGCCAGGAGTTCCTGCGCCACACGGGGCCGGAGTTCGAGGGCGTGATCGGCTCGGACATCGCCGGGCACGAGGCCAAGGCGCCGGCGCTCGACGCTGAGAACCGGGGCTGGTCGCACCTGGCACAGCGCATCGCCACCGCCGTCTTCTTCCACTCCTTCAGCGCCGATGAGACGGCCCGCGGCGCCACGCTGCCCTATGTCAAACTCGCGGTGATGCGCAGCGACACGATCCCGGCGCTGGTGACCGAGGTGCTGCAGCGCCTGACCCACACGCTCTGGTACCTCAACACCGAGGGCGAGCGCGCCTACTTCTCGCGCATCCCCAACCTCAACCGCATGATCCTGGACAAGAAGGAGCTCTACAACCAGCGCTATGAGGAGCGCATGCGGGCCCTGATCGAGCAGGAGCTGGGCAGCCGGATGAGCACCTATCTCTGGCCCGCCTCGGGCGACGGGATCCCCGACAACCGGACGCTCAAGCTGGTGGTGCTTCACCCCGAGCAGCCCGAGGGCGTCATCGAGACGTGGTCGGCGCGCAAGGGCACGACCTTCCGCGAGTACCGGAACACGCTGATCTTCGCCCTGGCCGATACCGGCGCCTTCGCCAAGCTCAAGGAGGACGTCAAGACGGTGCTGGCGCTGGAGGAGATTGAGGACGAGATCAGACGGGGCACGAGCCCCCTGCCCGAGGAGCGCCGCGGCGAGGTCCAGCGGCGCAAGCACGGCATCACGCGCGACTTCTCCTACAACGTGCGGCGGATGTACCACCGCCTGCGCACCGCCGACCGCACGCTCGATCTGGGGACGCCCACCGCCGGGCAGGAGACGCTGACCGGCTGGTATTGGCGCGAGCTGACCTCGATGGACCACGGGGTGATTGTGGAGCACCTTCACTACCGGATGCTGGTGAACCGCCTGCTCAGCAACGCCGACCAGGTGGCGACGGCGGTCGTGCTCGACCAGTTCTACAAGAACCCGCAGCTCCCGTTGCCGGCGTCGGAGGGCGTGGTCGCGCGCGCGATCCAGCTGGGCGTACAGGAGGGAGCGCTGGGGCTGGCGGAGCTGCGCGACGGCGAGCCGGAGCCGGAGAGCCTGCGGTTCCGATCCCCGGTGGCCCTCGACGCCGTGGACTTCTCGCCGCATCAGGTTGTGCTCACCCGCGAGCGCGCCGAGCGCATCCTCGCGGAGCTGGAGGCACGCAGGGCCGCCGCCACCCGGGCCACCGAGGAGGCCGAGCGCACCGAAGCGCAGACCGTGACGGGAACTGATGCGGTCCCCGTCACCCCCGTCGTCAGCGGCGAGCACGTCCCCGGGGGCGACAGCGGAATCAGCGGAGGCGGGATCAGCGAAATCAGCGATCCGGATGCCCCCTACCACCGCCTCCGCCTGGTCATCGCCGACATCCCCGCCGGCAAGATCGCCGACGTCAACCGCGGCATCTTCCTCCCCTTGAGCAACCTCGCCGACGACGGGCTCACCTTCACGCTGGAGATCGACGTGACCAGCGAAGAAGGCATCCCCGCCCGTACCCTGGAGCAGACGATCAAGGAGACCGTGCGTCAGATCGGCGCGCGGGTGGTGGAGGAGGCGGCGGCGTAGACGTGGGACGCACCCGCGTCGCCGTCGGCACACGGCGACGCAGGTGCCTAGGGTGGTGTGGGGCTACATCGCGGGCGGCGGCGCTGCGCCGAGCGCGCTGAGGAAGCCGGTGAGCAGCAGCACCAGGACGCCGAGGGCCAGGTTACCCATGAGCAGCGTCAGGCTCAGCTTTGCGCGCTCCGGGGCGGGGCGCTTCATCCGCGGCAGCACCAGGCTGCGCACCAGCGCGACCGCCACCATCGCGATCATCGCCACGTGCTTCAGCGAGAGGACGGTGGCGTAGGGCGTGCCGAAGCCGAAGAGGCCCGCGAAGTTGGGCGAGCGGTTGCTCAGCAGCATCCCCGTCGCCGCGAGCCCGACCATACTGACGTAGACGACGATGCTCAGTCGATCCTGAATGGCGTCCATCAGGCGCTGCGTCTCCTGCTTACCCAGCAACTTGCGCGCGGCGGGCAGCACGCTCAGCACGAGGGTCAAGAGGCCGCCAATCCACGCGGCGGTGAAGAGGTCGTGCAGGAAGGTGACCAGGCCAAAGACAATCTGCTTTGTGGGCATAGTGTCCTCCTTACAGGATGCGCGTGCTCTGCGTGGGGCGCGGCGTCTTAACCACCAGGCAGCGGAAGACGCCGGCGCTCTCGTTGAGCACCCGGTGGGGGATGCGGATGGGGCTCTCCACGAGCATATCGCGGGTGATCGTCTCTCGTTCGTCGCCGATCTCCACGACGCCCTCTCCCTCCAAGGCGTAGATGAAGACATCCACCGGGGTGATGTGCAGCTTCATCGCCTCGCCCGGCTGGAGGATGGCCATGGTCACTTGCGCGTGCTCGGTGCTGAGCAGCTCACGGGCGACGATGCCGTGAGGGTTGGGGGAATTGGCTGCGGTCATCGCGTTAACGACATTCATGTAAGTCTCTCCTTTGATTAAGTAATTGATGATGGATGAGGTAGGCCGGTGGTTCAGGTCGCTGACAGCCCCTGCAGGCCATACTCTGACCATCCACCCGCCTAACAGAACTCTAGCCCCGGGCGGCGCCCACGACGGCGACGAAGAAGAGGAAGTTGGATAGCTGGCGCCCCAGGCCCGTGAGATAGGTGAGCGCCGCCGAGCGCAGGACGCGCTTGACCCCCTGCCGGTCCTCGGCACTCGCCAATCCCGATGCCTCCAGCGAGCTGACCGCCGTGCGACTGGCGTGGAGCTCGACGGGCAGGGTGACCAGCGAGAAGAGGGCAAAGAGGGCCAGCAAGGCGCCTGCCAACAGCTGTAGGATCGGGATACCGAAGAGCATGCCGCCCACGAAGGCGAAAGAGCTCACCTGCACGCCGCGCTCGACCCAGTGTCCCAGGGCCGTGCGCAGGCGTGAGAAATGGTATCCCTCCGCCTCCTGAACAGCGTGGGCGACCTCGTGCGCGGCGATGCCCATCGCGGTAATCGAGGTGGTGTTCGCCACACTGTCCGTCAGATGGATCGCATCGTGTCCCGGGTCGTAGTGGTCGGTGAGATGTCCCTCGGCCCGGTCGATGGTGATGCCGCTCAGACCGTGATGTGCGAGA
The DNA here is from genome assembly GCA_040774145.1 of Anaerolineae bacterium. Lineage (GTDB taxonomy): Bacteria > Chloroflexota > Anaerolineae > B4-G1 > SLSP01 > PWVB01. The sequence continues at coordinate 15,516 of JAXGUU010000024.1, read as the reverse complement.
AGTCGGCGTGTCACCTCGAGCCCGCTCAAACCTTGCGTGTTGGGCTGCCCTCCGTATTCCTCATAGATGTGACGCACCTTAGCCTGAGCCCACCAGGCCACAAGGCCGGGCACAATCAGCAGCATATACAGCCAGTTCACGGTTCCCTCCTCACGGACGTTTCTCTCCTCTCCGGTCGGGCCGGCTGATCCGGGGCCAGGATCACGTAGTAGAGGCGCACGGCACCTGCCGGGCAGATGCGCTCGCAGATGCCGGTGTAGTCGCAGAGCTCCGGGTGCGCCACGACGGCTTTCCCCGCGGCTAAGGCGAGCGCGTGGCTCGGGCAAGCGTGCACGCAGAGGCCGCAGCCCGTGCAGAGCGTCCGATCGATGGCGGGCACGGGTGGATCGCGGGTCTCAGGCTGCTTTCGGCTCATCTCGCCGGCTCCTTACACGATGAACGCCCAGGTTTCTGCCTATAGCATACTCCCTGGGCGCTGCCACGTCTTCGACTTAGGTCGAACGCGATCGCCTATTCCGTGAGCATGGCCCGATCTTTAAGCCCCGCCACGTCGAGGATGCGGATCCGGTGGCGCGCGACCTCGATCAGCCCCTCATCGGCAAGGCGGTGCAGGGCGCGGTTGAGGACGTCGAGAACGGTCCCCAGCCGTGCGGCCATCTCGGATTGGGTGGCCCAGCGTTGGCGTTCGATCGTCGTGGCGTCCTCCGCTTGCTCCAGCAGGTAGCGTGCCAACCGTGCCTCCACGGTGCGCAAGGAGAGGTCCTCGACCATGGAAACGAGATGCACGACGCGCCGGGCCAGGCTCTGCATGATCACCTTGGCCATCTGAGGGTGCCGGTCGATGAGGCTCAGCAGGGTCTCGCGTTCGAGCACCCAAACCCCCGAGGGCTCCAGCGCGATGACCGTGGCGGATGCAGGGATGTCGGCGAAGACGCCGACGGCGTTGAAGGCCTCGCCCGGGCCGAGAAAGCGCAGGATCTGCTCGCGCCCCTCCAGCGAGCTCTTGACGACCTTGAGCCAGCCGCTCTCAACCACGTACATACCCGCGGTCGGTGTGCCCTCGAGCTGAACCACCTCGTCCCGCTCATACCGGGCACGGAAGGCGCTGCGGGCGATGGCTTCCTGCACGGCAGGCTCCAGCCCGGCGAAGTACGGGAGTGTCGTCAGGATCGTCTCTGTGGGTTCCATAGCCCTCATCCTGTGCAAGTGTCGCCTGAGGTGCCGAAAAACGCAAACGGCTGCGATTTCGGGCTATTCGACATTTGTCGACGACACGCCGGCGCTCAGGTGCTATGCTATAGGTAGAAACCCGGGCGTTGTTCGTGCGGGGGTGCTGTGTGCAGAGAAGACCCGCCTGGCGCCGCACGCAATGGGTTCCAAGGGGAAAGATAAGGAAATACCGTGAACGACAAACAAGAGAGACCCGGCAGGTCCTGGATCACGTACCTCATCGGGGGGATCGTCCTAATGACGCTGCTGCAGCAGTTAGTGATCGGTCCCTTGACGGCCGGCCAGTCAGAGATCTCGTACACTGATTTCAAGGTCGCCCTGCGGGCCGGAGAGGTGGCCGAGGTCGAGGTCGGCGAGGACTACATCCTAGGGCTGTTGTCCGACGGTCAGGAGTTCCGGACGGTGCGCATTGAGGATGTCAAGTTGCTGGAGGAGCTAGAGGCGCAGAACGCCGAGGTCCGCGGCACCGTCACGAGCGACGGCAGCCTCGTGGGTATGCTGTTGGGCTGGATCCTGCCGCTGGCTGTGATGGGCGGGCTGTAGTACTGGATGATGAAACGGTCCAAGGGCGGCACCGGCGTCGGTGGGAGCATCTTCTCTTTCGGCAAGAGCAAGGCCCGCCTCATCCAGGGGGAGCAGACCGGCGTCACCTTTGAGGATGTAGGGAGCGCCACGCAGGCTGTGATGGAGCTCCGTGAGGTCACCGAGTTCCTCTAGAGCCCCGAGCGCTTCCAGAGGCTGGGCGGCAAGATGCCGAAGGGCGTGCTGTTGGTCGGCCCTCCGGGCACGGGGAAGACCTTGCTCGCACGCGCCGCCGCCGGCGAAGCCCACGTCCCCTTCTACTCCCTGAGCGCGGCGGAGTTCGTGGAGATGTTCGTCGGGGTGGGGGCCTCACGGGTTCGCGACCTGTTCGAGCAGGCCAAGAAGTCCGCGCCAAGCATCATCTTCATCGATGAGATCGATGCCATCGGCGGGCGTCGCTCCGGAACCGGCGGTTTCGGCAGCCACGAGGAACGGGAGCAGACCCTGAATCAGTTGCTGGCCGAGATGGACGGGTTCGAGTCCTCCAAGGGCGTGGTCGTCCTGGCGGCCACCAACCGGCCTGAGGTCCTCGACCCGGCGCTGATGCGGCCCGGGCGATTCGATCGGCAGATCGTCGTGGAGCTGCCCGATCTTGTGGGCCGTGAGGAGATCCTGCGCATTCATGCGCGCGCTATCACCCTGGCAGAGAGCGTCGACCTGAACATCGTGGCCCGCATCACGCCCGGCTTCTCCGGCGCGGACCTGGCGAATGTGCTGAACGAAGCGGCTCTCCTCGCCGCGCGAGGCGGCAAGGACGCCATCACGATGGGCGACATCGACGAGGCGATTGAACGGGTGATTGCCGGGTCGGAACGCACCAGCCGCGTGATGCGCGAGGGAGAGAAGCGGACGGTGGCCATCCACGAAGCCGGGCACGCGATCGTCGCGAGCTTGCTTCCGGGGAACGACCCGGTGCACAAGGTGACCATCGTCCCGCGCGGGCGGGCGCTCGGCTACACGTGGCAGCGTCCCATCGAGGACCGCTACCTGCTGAGCGAGCGAGAGCTCGAAGCGCGCTTGGCCGTTCTGCTGGCAGGCCGCGTGGCTGAAGCGCTGACGCTGGGCGAGGTCTCAACCGGTGCGACGGATGATCTGGCCAAGGCCACCGATCTGGCACGGCGGATGGTCACGGAGTATGGGATGAGCCCGTCGCTGGGTCCCGTCCGGCTGGCCGGTGACCCCACCGCGGCCTACCTGGGACAGGTCGAGGGCCTCGATCCCCGAGTTAGCCCGCAGACCGCCAACCATGTGGACCTGGAGACGCGGCGTATCTTCGAGAGCGCCGCTCAGCAGGCGGCGGAGCTGCTGGACGCCCACAAGGTCACGCTCGGCCGGTTAGCTGCGCTGCTCAATGAGAAGGAGACGGTGAGCGGTGAGACGCTGTTGAGGTTGCTTGAGGAGATTGCCGCCGGGCAAGGCCCCGGCGGCACGACGGCAGGGCCGACCACAGTCCAGTCCGAGGCGTCTGCAACTGGGATCGGGGTCGTCGCCTAAGCCGATGGCGGCTATCGCGCTGCCTGGCACGGGTCGCAAGCTCGGGGCGCCGGATGCGTTGATGTCTTTGCCGGAGGCTGCCGCGACCTACCGGCAAGCCATATAGGGCTCGCTTCTCCGTTGGCCGCCCGACCGACGCCGGACGAGGTCGATCGTGCTGTCACGGTCGTGGCCGAGGCCGTGCGGCGGTCGCCTAGAAGGTAAGGACGCGATCGTCCTCCACCACCCATTGCGCCAATTGGCTCGTGGTGCTGACCTCGACCCCCTCGAGGAGGGGCAAGTCGGTCAGCCCGCGTGCCTGAATGCATGTGCCGCAGGCCTTGACCTCGCCGCCTTTGCTGACCACGGCCCGCAGCATGCACTCGATGTTGTAGTAGCCGTTGGCTGTGGTCTGGTGGGGCAGGGCACAGGTGACCGCGTCAGCCATCAGGAAGACGGCGACCCAGACTTCCTCGTGCTCGCGCTGCAGGGCCATCGCCAGCCGCAGTGCATTGTACGCTTTCTCGGTCCCATATGGTGCGTCGTTGATGATCAGCAGTACCTTCATCTGAAACTCCCCCGCTATATGGTGTCCCGAATATGGCGCCGCACGCGCTTCCCGCCGTTCAGGACTCTGTTACCAACTGCCGCGTGGAATGTGTCAGCCCTTGTTCTGCTTTTTTGTCGGCATGCACTACACTTGGTTCGGTGGGCATGGATCGACAGATCGTGCGTGCGAGCGATGGGAGAGGATCGGCGATGGTACGAGTGGGGTTGGGCGTGGGGAGGTGACAGGTATGCTCGTTTTTCAGGACGCTGTGGTGATGGTCGCCGGGGCTGCCGGCAATCTGGGTCAGGCGGTGGCGCGGGCTTTCGATACGGCGGGCGCCCGCCTGGTGTTGCTCGATCGCGCGCCGGACCGGCTGCCGCAGGTCTTCCCTGACCTTGCCGGCTCGCCGAAACACGCCCTCTTGGGCTCTGTGGACGCGACCGATGCCGTGTCGGTCGCGCGGGCGGTCGAGGCTGCCGTCGAGCGTATGGGCCGCATCGATGTGCTGGCCAACACGATCGGCGGCTATCGCGCAGGCGCACCGGTGCACGAGACGCCGCTTGAGACGTGGGACTTCATGATGACGCTCAACGCGCGCTCGGCCTTTGTCCTCAGCCGTGCGGTGGTACCGCAGATGTTGCAGCAGAGCTCGGGGAAGATCGTGCACGTGGCAGCGCGACAGGCGCTGGCGGGGGGGCGCGGCGCCGCGGCGTACAGCGCGTCGAAGGCGGCGGTTGTGCGCCTGGTGGAGAGCATGGCAGCAGAGTTGCGCCACGAGGGCCTCAACGTCAACTGCGTGCTGCCGGGCACGATTGACACGCTCGACAACCGCGAGGCGATGCCGAAGGCTGACTTCGATCGCTGGGTGGCGCCGGAGGCCATCGCCGACGTGATCCTCTTCCTCGCCTCCGACGCGGCGCGCGCGGTGAACGGGGCCGCCGTGCCGGTCTACGGACGCAGCTAGGTCAGGGGATGTCGTAGCGATGTCGACACCGATGACCGTCGAGCACCGACGCCTGATCGACTCGGAAGCCCGGCGGGCCGATTGGAAACAGTGGGGCCCCTACCTGAGCGAGCGGGCCTGGGGCACGGTGCGTGAGGATTACAGCGTCGGCGGCGACGCCTGGGAGTATTTTCCCCACGATCACGCGCGCAGCCGCGTCTACCGCTGGAATGAGGATGGGCTCGCAGGCGTCAGCAACCGGTTCCAGAATCTCTGTCTGGCCGTGGCGCTTTGGAACGAGCGTGACCCCATCCTCAAGGAGCGGCTCTTCGGGTTGAGCGGGAGCGAGGGCAACCACGGCGAGGATGTCAAGGAGATCTACTATTACCTCGACAGCACGCCTACGCACTCGTATATGAAGATGCTCTACAGATATCCGCAGGTCGCATTTCCTTACCAGCAGCTGGTAGCGGCCAATCGCGCGCGGGGCCGCGATGTGCCGGAATACGAGTTGGTGGATGCGCTCCACGAGAGCATGGCCGAGGGCCGCTACTTCGACATCTTCATTGAGTATGCCAAGGCGGATCAGGAGGACATCCTCTGCCGGATCACGGCGATCAACCGCGGGCCCGAGGCCGCGCCCCTTCACGTGCTGCCTCACCTGTGGTACCGCAACACGTGGTCGTGGGGCTATGGTCGTGCGTGGCCCGCGCTGCGGGCCGTCGAGCCGGGCACCGTTCACACGGAGGATCGGCATCTGGGTTCGCGTTGGTGGTATGTGGAGGGCGACGTCCCCCTGCTCTTCACGGAGAACGAGACCAATGTGAGCCGCCTCTTCGGGTCGCCCAACCCGACGCCGTATGTCAAGGACGGCATCCACGAGGCCGTCGTGAACGGGCGTTCGGACCGCGTGAACCCCGAGGGCGTCGGCACCAAGGTCGCCGCGCACTTCCATGCTCTGGTCGATCCGGGCATGACCTGCACCGTGCAAGTCCGGTTCTCCAACGTCGCCCATGACCGTCCCTTCGGCGACTTCAGCGCCATCATGGCGCAGCGGATTGAGGAGGCGGATGCCTTCTACGCCGCTGTGCAGCGTGCGGACCTGAAGGATGACGAGCGGCAGGTGCAGCGGCAGGCGCTGGCGGGCCTGATGTGGAGCAAGCAGTTCTACCATTACAGCGTCGAGCTGTGGCTGGACGGCGACCCCGGACAGCCCGCCCCGCCTGCGGCTCGCAAGCGGGGGCGCAATGCAGACTGGAGGCACCTCTACAACCTGGATGTGCTCTCGATGCCCGACAAGTGGGAGTATCCCTGGTATGCAGCGTGGGATCTTGCCTTCCATACGTTGCCTATCGCCTTGATCGACCCGGAGTGGGCCAAGCGCCAGCTGATCCTCTTGTTGCGGGAGTGGTATATGCATCCCAACGGCCGACTCCCGGCTTACGAGTGGGAGTTCGGCAACGTCAACCCCCCGGTCCACGCCTGGGCCGCCTGGCACATCTACCGGCTGACGGGGCAGCAGGACACCGATTTCCTTGAGAAGGTCTTCCACAAGTTGTTGCTTAACTTCACCTGGTGGGTGAACCGCCAGGATGCCGACGGGCGCAATGTCTTTCAAGGAGGGTTTCTGGGGCTGGACAACATCGGGGTCTTCGATCGGAGCGCCCCCCTGCCGATGGCAGGCCACCTGGAGCAGGCCGACGGCACCGCTTGGATGGCGATGTACTGCCTCAATGTGCTGGCGATCGCTCTGGAACTGGCCCGCACCAGGCCGGCCTACGAGGATGTGGCGACGAAGTTCTTTGAGCACTTCATTTACATCGCCGATGCCTTCCGAGACCTCGGGGGCCACGGCATCGGCCTGTGGGATGAGCGGGACGGCTTCTTCTACGATGTGCTGCATCTGCCGGACGGGAGTTATCAGCCGCTGCGGGTGCGCTCCTTCGTCGGGCTCATCCCATTGCTGGCCGTGCAGGCGCTGGAGCCGCAGCAGCTTGACCGTCTGCCTCATTTCCGACGGCGTCTGGCATGGTTCCTCAAGTACAGGCCGGAGCTGGCCGCGAGCGTTGCCCCGCTGAGCGAAGTGGGCGCTCACGGACACACCCAACTGGCCATCGTGGGGCGCGACAAGCTGGCGCGCATCCTGGCGCGAGTCTTTGACACGGGCGAGTTCCTTTCTGCCTATGGACTGCGGTCCCTCTCGCGCGCCCATGCCGAGCACCCTTTTTCCTGCCGTGTCGGCGATCAGACCTATACTGTGAGCTACGAGCCGGGGGAGTCGCGCTCGGGCCTCTTCGGCGGAAACTCCAACTGGCGGGGGCCGATCTGGTTCCCCATCAACTACCTCGTGGTGGAGGCGCTGCGCAAGTATCATCATCACTACGGCGACGACTTCACGGTGGAGGTCCCCACCGGTTCCGGCCATTCTATGACGCTGGCTCAGGCCGCCGACGAGCTGTCGCGGCGCCTGGTGAGCCTCTTCCTGCGCGACGGGTCTGAGTCGGGTCGGAGACCTGTCTTCGGGGATGTGCAGCTTCACCAGGCGAACCCGCATTGGCGCGATCAGATTCTGTTCTATGAGTACTTTCACGGCGATACCGGGGCAGGGCTGGGCGCAAGCCACCAGACCGGCTGGACTGCGTTGGTCGCCAACCTGCTCCAGACGCCCGCCGATGCCCCCTGTCCCTACTGTGTTCGGCGGAGCTAGGCGATGGGTCTTTGGATCGCTATACTGCTGGGAAGCCTGGGGCTGTCGGCGTCACTCGGTCTGATCGGCTTCGCCTGTCAGAGCCGGCGCGAGGGAGAGCGTCGTGCGATGCGCGTGGCGCTGGGCCTCGCGGTCGTGGTCTCGGCGGTGACCGGGATCGGGGTCCTGGGGCCACCCGCGGTGCAGATCGTGCTCGTGGGCGCTCTTGTGGTTGGGGCCTTCCTCACGGCTCTGGTTCTGGCGCTGCCGCTGGGTTATGTGGCGCCCGGCCATGACACGCCCCAGGCGCGCGTAGATGAGCGGGAGATCATGTTCGCCCGCGCGCGTCTGGCGCCGGGCACGCCTGAGTACGCGGCGTACTATGCGCTCCATCCCGACCACGAGACTGTTGACAACCGGATTCGCGCCGCGGCGGGCCTCATGGCGCCCACGTCGCCGAAGGCCCACCCTTTGCACTTCGCTGCAGCGGAGGCGGGCTTCCTCATCCCCGGAGCGCTCAGGGAGCGGGTGGACGGCGCGGTGGCGGCGGTCCCGCTGACCCTGACACCGCAGGACGCGACCACCTACCTCAAGGGACTGGCCCGTTATTACGGCGCGCGGACGGTCGGCATCGCACCGCTGCAGCCCTATCACGTCTATTCGCATATCGGGCGCGGCGCCGGTGAGTACGGCGCCCCCTTGCAGGTCGATCACCGCTACGCCCTCGCCTTCACGGTGGAAATGGCACACGCGCTGGTGGGCGCTGCTCCGGAGGCCCCGACGGTGGTGGAGACGGCGAAGGAATACGCCGCAGCGGCGGTGATCGCTGTGCAGCTCGCGGCTTTCATCCGGGCACTAGGATATCCCGCGCGCGCCCACATCGACGGCAACTACCGGGTGATCGCGCCTCTGGTGGCTCGCGACGCGGGGCTGGGTGAGATCGGCCGGATGGGCATCCTGATGACGCCGGAGCTGGGCCCGCGTGTGCGCCTGGGCGTCGTCACGACCGATCTGCCGTTGGTGGTGGATGGCCGCACGCCGCGCGCCGATATGCTGGACCTCTGCAGCATCTGCAAGAAGTGCGCCGAAGCCTGTCCGAGCCGGGCCATTCCCTTCGATGGGCGCCGGGAGATCAACGGGGCACTCCGGTGGAAGATCAGCGACGCACGCTGTTTCCACTATTGGAACGTCATTGGGACAGACTGTGGCGTGTGCATGCGCGTCTGTCCCTACGCACATCCCGATACCTTCAGCCACAACCTGGTGCGGTGGGCCATCCGGCGCTCGGGCTTTGCGCGGCGCGTCGCCCTGCGGATGGACGACCTGTTCTACGGGCGAAAGCCGGCGCCGCGGCCCGTGCCGGCGTGGATGGGGGTTGAGGTGCCAAGAAATGACTTGCCGGACCGTTGACCCATGATCCGCATTCGCATACGTCGGCGGTCAGGAGAGTTTCAGGGCAGACAACATGGCCTCGTACTCCTCACGGCAAGCGGCGCAAGTTGTCAGATGGCGCCGGACGAGCGGCATGACCTGGCCGGCATCCTGGCCTGCTAAGGTCATTTCGACATACCGGTCTAGGTGTTCAAAGCACGTGTCGCAGCCGATTTCCTCCGCGTACGTGTGAAGAATGCTTAGAAACAGGTTTGTCAATCGTCTGGATTCCGGATTCGTCATCGCTCCTCTGCATGCCGCATGATCACAAGACATCGGCACCAACCTTTATCTTACCCCTCCGGTGAGAAGGCAGCCATGAACTCATCTATGGTAACGCCCTGCGCCTCGAGACGTTGCTTCAGGCGCTTACGGGCATCGTGCAGAAGCTTGTAGAGCGCGTTGCGGTTCGTCTCCATACGCCTGGCAACCTCCTCCAACGGCATACCGTGCAGGGCGATGGCGATCATCGCTGTCCGCTGGCGCTCGGTCAGTTCATCCCGGATCAACTGGGCCAACAGAGCGCGCAGGCTCTGCTGGGTGACATCCTCCTCGGGGGAGATCTGATCCGAAGAGAGCCAAGCGAGGGGTGACGTGTCCGCGGCATCGCTGTCGTAATTGTCAGGCACCAGATCCTGGAGCGAGATGTTCTCCCACCGCTTGCGACGCAGTTCTGAGAAGGCCTCACGGATCGCGATCTTCTGTGCCCAGGTCGTGAACTTGCTCTCTCCGCGAAAGGTTTCTAGATTGTCGAGTATCTTGACCAGCGCCTCCTGGACGAAATCCTCGATGTCCGGTTCGGTTATGTCATAGCGCTGCTTCAGCGCGTAGCGCAGGCCACGGGTCAGACGCTCACGCAGATCCGCCAGCGCAGCCGGCGAGGGTTTTCCTCCCAAGTCGCGCAACCAAAGCTCACTTGTACGTTCCTCGGTCATGGTCTCGCCTCGCGTGCTGTCGCTGCAGCCATGCGGGTGATTATAGGCGTGACGCCTCAGCGGTCAATACTACCGCCTGCGGCCCTTCATCGCGGCCCCTTGCTCTTGTGACCAACTCCCCGGTGTCTGCTGCATCCAACGCCCCGGCGTTGTAGGTACGCACAATGCGTATAATATAGAAGATGAATGTCTGATAAGTTTATCGTTGACTGACTCTACGCTTAGCCCGATCGGGCCGCTCTGATCGGTGCTCAGACTGCCAACGAAAGGGGTGGGCACATGGCGCATTTCCGGACAGAGCAAGGCATCAGGGTTCCCGCGATCACCGCTGAACAGATGCGCGAGGTCGATCGTATCGCTGTGGAGGACTTCGGCCTGGGCATCCTGCAGATGATGGAGAACGCAGGCCGCAACCTCGCCGAGAACGCGATGGAGATGCTGGGTGCGGCATTGGGTGAGGTCGTCATCCTGGCGGGTGGGGGCGGCAATGGTGGCGGCGGCCTGTGCTGCGCACGCCACCTGCACAACCGGGGCTTCCGGGTCCGGCTGGTGCTGGATCGCGACGCGAAGGAATTGAGCGGAGCCGCCGCAGTGCAGGCGCGCATCCTTCAGGCGGCGGGCCTCGCGCCGCCGGCGCCCGACGAGGTCGTAACGGCGCTCAAGCGTGCCGACCTGGTCATCGATGCGCTCATCGGCTACAGCCTGCGGGGTGCGCCACGCGGTCGCGCCGCGGAGTTGATCGGGTTGTGCAACGAGCACGTGGCGAGGGTGCTGGCGCTGGACGTGCCATCGGGACTCGATGCCACCACCGGAGAGACGCCGGGCGTGGTGGTGAGCGCCGAGCGCACGCTCACGCTGGCCCTGCCCAAGACAGGGCTGTGGGATACCCCTGGTGTGGTTTTTCTGGCCGACATCGGCATACCGCCGGAGGTCTACGGACGGCTAGGCATCTCGTTCGAACGGCTTTTTGGGCGTCGCTACTGGCTGCGGCTGGAGCGAGAGGCAGTCTCAGAGCCGATTCAGGACGGCAGACGTAAGATGTGAACGTCCCCCCGCATCTATGGGGGTGTAGGCAAAGTAGTGTGTTCACTCAGCGGGAAAGGTCCCCGGTGAGGGTTCAGCCAGATGATACTTGAGTCACGAAAGGAAGATGAAATGGGAGAGCATGAGCACAAGCATACGCACAATGTCACGTGTCCGGCATGCGGCGGCGCTATCGGCGCAGGAACCCAGGAGGAGCTGATCAGGCTCGTCCAAGCGCACGCCAAGGAAGATCATGGGATGGACCTCTCAGCAGAGAAGGTCCTGGAGATGGAGAAAGCCCAGGCAGGCAAGTAACGATCAGACGGGTGTCCTAGACAAGCCCTCTCGGCGCTGAAGCCGCAGGAAAGAAGCCCCGGTGACTGAGGCGGGCAGCCCACGCTAGATAACGCGGGTTGCCGGCAAGGGGTTGAGCGTTCCGGCTTCGACGCTTGGGAGGGCTTGTCTGTGTGAGTGGCGGTCGGTTGTGTCAGCGTATCTAGGCATGGGAGGTGGGCATATGTTCAAAGGGATCGGAAAAGCGTTGGGCAAGACGAAATCCTACGATGTCGTCGTGATTGGTTCGGGCAGCGGCGGCACCATTGTCGATTCTGCGCTCAACCAGGGACTGACGGTCGCCTGGGTGGACAAGGGCCCGTTAGGAGGGACGTGCATCAACGTGGGCTGCATTCCGTCCAAGATGCTCACAGTTCCTGCGGATCACGTTATGGAGATCCGTGAGGTCGCCCGACTTGGCATCACCGCCGACGTGCGAGAGATCGACTTTGCCGCCATGATGGAGCGGATGCGGCAACCCCGGGCGCAGAACCAGCGCCGGATGCGCGAGGCGATCGAGCAGGTGGCCAACCTGGACTTCTACGAGACCGAGGCGTATTTCGTCGACGGTCACACGCTGCAGGCGGGCGAGCAGCGCATTCAGGGCGACAAGATCTTCATCGTCGCCGGTGCACGTCCCACGATTCCGGCTGTCGAAGGCCTGGATCAGGTGCCCTACCTCACCAATGATACGGTATTTGACCTGGAGGAGCGGCCCGAAAGCCTGGTGATCATCGGCGGTGGGTATATCGCCTGCGAGCTGGGACACTTCTTCTCAGCGGTAGGCACCGATGTGACGATCATCCAGCGCAATGAGCGCCTGGTGCCTGACGAGGAGCCCGAGGTCTCCGCACTCTTGCTGCGCAAGCTGTCCGAACGCATGCACGTCATGACCTCGACCGAGGCGGTCAGCGTCCATTCGCAGGGGCAGGGATACCTCGTGACGGGAAGAGATCGGCGCAACGGGGAGCCGGTCAAGGTCTCGGGGCAACAGCTCCTGGTCGCCGCCGGACGCACCTCCAATGCGGATCTGTTGCGCGTAGCCGATGCGGGGATTACGACCGACGCGCGTGGCTATATTGTGGCCAATCCGTACCTGCAAACCGACGTACAGGACATCTGGGCGTTAGGCGATGCGATCGGCAAGCATATGTTCAAACACACGGCCAACCGTGAGGCGTCGATTGCCTGGCATAACAGCCAACACACGCACAGGGTCGCTATGGACTACAGCGCTGTGCCCAGCGCCGTCTTCACCTACCCACAGATCGCGTCTGTTGGTCTCGGCGAAGCCGAGGCCCGGAAGGCGCATGAGGTGCTGGTGGGCCGGGCTCAGTATGATGATGTGGCCTACGGGATGGCCCTGGTCGAGGAGGATGGCTTCGCGAAGGCGATTGTGGATGCGGAGAACGGTAAAATCCTCGGTTTCCACATCATCGGCCCCCACGCCGCGATGCTCATCCAGGAGGTCATCAATGCCATGGCTGCGGGCGGTACGGCGAGCGAGCTCAGCCGGGGTATGCACATTCACCCCGCGTTGCCCGAACTGGTGCTGAGCGCGCTGGGTAACCTATCCGAATGAGGCTACCGATGGATTTGATGACGCTGTTGCCGGCTGTTTCGGACTACCTTCAGGGCCCGTACCTGAAGGGGGTGCCTGACTGGGACCCACGCGCGCCCTTCGAGGTGCTGCCGCTGGCGCAGGGTGAGTACAACCTCAACTGCGTCGTGCAGCAAGCCGGACGCCGCTGGGTGCTGCGCGTGAATATGGGGTCGCAGATCGGGCGCAGCGATCAGATCGCCTACGAATACAACGCGCTCTGCCTGCTCGCTGAGTCTGGGGTCACGCCGCTACCGTATGCGGTGGACGATAGCCGTAAGGGCCTGCCCTACGGTGTGCTGGCGATGTCATATCTGCCTGGGGGGAGGATGGACTACCGGCGCGATCTGGCGGCTGCGGCGCGCCTCTTCGCCCGCCTGCATAGCCTCCAGGTGCCTGCGGACCACGCGCTCATCGTGGAGGAGCGACCGCTCTCGATGACCTATGAGGAGTGCGCGCGATTGCTGCCAACTTATCTCGAGTCGGAGATGGCCGACCCGGTGCTGCGCGATTATCTCGCTGAGGTGTTGGATTGGGCTGAGTACGCCCGGCACGGTGAGGTCACCTTTGCGGCCGATCCCTGGCCCTGCCTGATCAACACCGAGGTCAACTCGGGAAACTTCATTGCCGACCGCGAAGCCGGTAGACTCTATCTGGTAGACTGGGAGAAGCCACTGTATGGCGATCCGTCGCAGGATCTGTCACACTTCTGCGCACCGATGACGACGCTCTGGAAGACCGACTATCGTATGACGGTCGGCGAAAGAGCGACCTTCATCGCGGCCTACAAGGACGCGATTGACGATGCCCACTTGCGCGATACGATTGAGGAGCGCGTGCGGCTGCGCGACCCGTTCAACTACCTGCGCGGCATCTCCTGGTCGGCGATGGCCTGGGTTGCCTACCAGACCGGTGAGCACACAGTGCGCAATGACGACACGTTTCGAAAGGTGACCTCCTACCTGGACCTTGGCTTCTTGCGGTCGATGTTCGATCCATATCTGGGAGCTTGACACCCAACAGACCCGGAGAGACCCCAATATGAAACGACATCTCATCATCTACGCCAAGCGCCCCTTCGCACGCTATGCCAAGACACGGCTTGGGGCGGCGATCGGCTATGAAGAAGCGGCGGGGGTCTACGCGCGACTACTCTACGCGTTGCTCATCGGTGTTGCGGGCGCGGACCTGCCCGACACCACGCTGGAGATCGCCGTCTCCGATCCCGAGGATGTCTCGTACTTCCGGTGCGCCTTTCCTGAGTTCCTCGTGCGTTCCCAGATCAGCGGTGACTTGGGGGCTCGTATGGCGGCATCGTTTGCGCTGGCCTACGATGCGGGGGCAGCGTCGGTTGTCCTGACAGGCAGCGATATTCCCGGCTTGACACCGGCGCTGATCCGGGAGGCGTTTTCGGCTCTGGATCGCGGGCCTGCGCCCGGCGTGACGCCGGGTGTGATCGGACCGGCAGCCGACGGTGGGTATTATCTGATCGGTATGCGGGCGCCCGGTGCGCCGTTGTTTGGGGGGATCGCTTGGAGCACCTCGCGCGTCCTGGAACAGACCGAGGCGCTCGCCCGGAGCCACCGTGTGGCCCTCGTCCCTCTGCCGGAGCTCGTGGACGTCGACACCGGCGCTGACTACGAGGGGTGGCGTGAGGCGGTGATGCAGTCGCTTGGCCTCTCGCCGGATGATGAGCTCTTCGAGCTTCTCCTCGCTGCGTCGCGTCGCGTGGTCGACGTTCAGCAGGACCATACCTGACACCGGGAGCCGCCGACGTGCCAAAGATCATGGGTCGCGATACGGTTTCCGTCATCATCCCAGCGCTCAATGAGGCTGAGGCCATCGTGGCGTGTATCGAGGCGGCGCGCGACGGCTACGGCGATGGCGAAGTGGAGATTGTCGTGGTGGATGGCGGCAGCACCGATGGGACACCGGAGCTGATCCCGGAGGGCGCGCGATTGGTTCGGGCACCGCGAGGGCGTGGCGTGCAGATGAATCGTGGTGCAGAGGCGGCGCGGGGCGAGGTCTTGCTCTTCTGTCACGCCGACACCCGGTTGCCGGCGGGGTGGCGTGAGGCCGTGCTTGAGGTGCTCAGCGACCCGGAGGTCAGCGGCGGGGGGTTTCAGAGACTGTTTGAGCCTGCGCGCGGGTTCGTCCACGTGATCAACAGGATCAAGATCCGCGATAACTGGCGGCTCTTGCACGGCGACCGAGCGCAGTTCATGTCACGGGCCACGTTCGAGGTAGTGGGGGGTTTCCCTGAGATCCCACTGATGGAGGATGTGGAGATGGGCCGGTTGCTGCACGAGCAGGGCCGGATACAGATGGTGCCGATGCCGCTTCAGGTGGTCTCATCCAGTCGCCGCTTGTTGGAGCGGGGTGCCTTTCGGCAGTACTGCCTGACCGGCTGGTATCGCTTCAAGTACTTCCATCTGGGCGCGACGCCCGAGGACATCGCGCGGGCTTACCGCTCGAGCCGCGAGGAGCAGGTTGAGCCGGAGGCGGGCACTTCCGAGGGCCGCGCGCGTCATCGGGGCGGTTGGGCAGCCGCGGGTCTGTTGTTGCTCAGCTTCCTCGCGCCACTGGTCTGGCCGCTGATCGCGGGGCAGACGCTGATCGACACAGGGCGTCTTCAGGCCTTCATCCGTGGCACGGGACCGTGGGCGCCGCTGGTCTTTGCTGCGATCTATGCAGCCGTCTCTCCCATCCCCGGGGTTGCTCCGCTCCTTT
>JAXGUU010000023.1:0-22596 GCA_040774145.1 Anaerolineae bacterium | reverse complement strand
GCCTCTGACGCTGGACACGCTCCTACGATCTGTGGTTGAATCGGCACAGGTCTATGCCGATGCGGAGGGGATCAAACTGTCACTTGACATGCCCGCTGCAGCGTTGTGGGTGTGGGGAAACGGACGCCGGTTGCATCAGGTCTTGGACAACCTGATCAACAACGCGATCAAGTATAATCAACCTCAGGGTCGCGTGAGCGTCACGGTGCATCGGGACGGTGATCATGCGATCGTGCGGGTGAGCGACACGGGGATCGGCATTCCGGCAACGGAACAGACCAAGATCTTCGAACGCTTCTACCGCGTGCAGAGTCCTGAGACCGAGGAGATTCGCGGCACCGGGCTGGGGCTGGCTATCGTGAAGTCGGTGATCGAAAAGCACAGGGGACGGATTTGGGTGGAGAGCACGCCCGGTCAGGGTAGCACCTTCGCCTTTGTGCTCCCGATGTATCAATCCACCCGCGGTCTACGCGGCTAAGGCGCCGCGTCGGTCGCCTCGTCCTGGGCCTGTCCCGGAGCGGCGATGTTCTGCGGCGGGATCAGGGCGCGGATGGTGATGTCTCCGAAAGGCTGCTCTTGGTGTGCTGCGACAGCTTCCTGTTTCATCAGCTCAAGGATGGCCTGCAGTGTGACGACGGCTTCCAGCCTTGAGGGCGTGGTGCTCAAGAGGCGTCGGAAGCTGACCCTAGCCCACCGTTCCAGGCGCTGACGGATCAGCGAGATCTGCTGGACGATAGAGATCCTCACACGCTGAATCGCCTGCTCCGGCTTAGGGGCTTCCGCAGGCATCAGGAGGATCTCTGCGGCTTCGCGCAGGTCCTCCAGATCGATGTCGCCGAGGTCCAAGGTGACACGTACGGGGCGCGCGGGATAGCTGCCCCGCACATAGGAGCGCAGCGCGAGCTCATCACGATCCCTCAGCCAGTTGGCAGCCTCGCGATACTGACGGTAGGCACGTAGCTGTCGGATCAGTTCATCCCCCACATCCTCGTCATCGTCCAGGCTGCGGGCTGACGAGGGGGGCTTGGGGAGCAGGGCCCGAGACTTGATCCATAGCAGTTTGGCAGCGACGAAAAGGAAATCGGCAACGAGCTCGATCTGCATCGCAGCCCGCATGCGGTCGACCTCTTCCAGAAAGGCATCCGTGACTTGAGCCAAAGCCACTTTGGTGATGTCCAGCTCATTCTTCTCGATCAGGCGAAGGAGGAGATCAAGGGGGCCGTCGAAGACGGCGGTGTGCACCTCATAACCTGGCTGAACGCCTGCCTGCATCTCACGGATCTCTGTCATAGCCTCCTGAGCATAGCGCAAACGGCTCGAATCGCAATCGCTCATTTGGGAATCTTGGGATATTTGGGATAATTCCAAGGTGTTATTTGGGATAATGTGTGGTATCATCTCGTGTGTTGTCCTAGGCCGGTTTCGTTGTCTGGACTCTGAGTTCCCTCTATGATGGATGCCGTCGGGCCTATGCTCGTCCTGTTGCTACAGTTGCTCATCGTCTTGGGGTTGTTGCTATGGGCGGACCGCTGGCTGCACCGCCACCTCCAAGGCGTGATGCTGTTGTTGTCGGGTGACCATGAGATCGCTCTGTGGCTCTACGCCATCGTCCTACTTCCCGGTGTCTTCCTTCACGAGATGAGTCATGCGTTGACAGCCAAGCTGGTCGGTGTCAAGATCGGACGGATCAATCTACTGCCCAAACGTGCCGCTCGGCGCATCCAATTGGGCTTCGTGCCTGTCCAGGAGACCGACTTTCTGCGCGCCAGCCTGATTGGGGGCGCGCCGCTGTTCGTCGGCAGCATCGTGGTCGTCGTCATCGGGCACCTCGTCTTTAGCACGCCCGAGATCCTCACGGCGCTCTCTCAGGGCGACTGGCGCGCCGGTGCTATAGGCTTCCTGGATGTGCTGCGGGCACCGGATGTCTGGTTGTGGGCCTATCTGGTCTTCGCGATCAGCAATACGATGTTTCCCAGCCGTTCGGATCTGCATGCGTGGCCGCTGCTGGTCTTGGTGCTCACGGTTGTGTTCGGATTGCTCATCATGGCAGGGGGGACGGCGCCGGTGGTGGACGGTGTGGGCCAGGTCCTGACCCTGGCTTTGCGCTGGGTGGTGCTCTTGGGAGCCAGCACGCTGCTCGTCGACCTGCCCTTCTTTGCCGGGATTCTCGCTTTGCAGAAAGTTATCGAACGCCTCAAGGGTGTGCGACTTGAGTATCAGTGACGATGGATCCCAAAGGGGGAAGGCTATGAAGGCCTATGGACCGGGTGTTGTGATCCTGGTAGCCTATCTGGTGATCGGCAGCCTCTTTGCTGCTGCTACGCCGGTCTGGCAAGCACCCGATGAACCGGCACACTATAACTACATCCGTTCCCTGGCTCAGGGCCATGGCTTCCCGGTGATGGAACCGGGGGACTACGATCAAGATTACATCCAGCGCTTGACCACCGAGGGTTTCCCGCCGGAGTTGTCGGTCCTCTCTCTGGAGTACGAAGACCACCAGCCGCCCCTGTATTACCTTCTCGCGGTGCCCGTGTATTGGGTCTCCGGGGGGTCAGTGCTGGCGCTGCGCCTCTTCTCATTGCTCTTAGGGGCTGTCGGCGTCGTGATGATTTTCCTGATCCTGCGCGAGTTCTGCCCGACTCAGCCCGGGATCACCTGGTTTGGGGGCGGGTTGGTCGCTTTCATCCCGCAGTATGTGGCGATGACGGCCTCCGTCAACAATGACGCGCTGGTGATGGCCCTGCTATGGCTGTGGCTGTGGCTGGCGTTGCGTTACCTGCGCGGGCATGTGTCGGTATGGGCCCTGGGTGTGGTTGCCGGCGCGCTGTTACTGACCAAGAGCACGGCCTATGGTGTCCTTCCCTTGATGCTGGTCGTTGCCCTGCTGCGCTACCGGCGCGCCGGGATGCCGCGACGTTGGGCGTCACAGCAATTGGCGATAATGCTGATCCCCGCGATGCTCTTGGGCGGCATGTGGTGGATCCGCAATCTCGCGGTCTACGGGTGGCCCGACCTGATGGGGCTGATACGGCACGATGAGGTCGTCCTCGGGCAACCCTTGACCGCCGATTGGCTAGCGCGCGAGGGCGCCGTACCCTTCCTCCGCAACGCAATCTGGACGACCTTCCGCTCGTTCTGGGGCCAGTTCGGTTGGATGGGGGTGGTGCTGGATCTGCGCATTTATCAGGCGCTGGCCATCTTCTCATCGTTGACGATCTACGGCGCGCTCTGGCGCCTCCTTGATAGCGTGCAGGCAGGCATCGAGGCGCGCCAGCGTGATGCGTTGGTGCTGTTGGGGACCAGCGCTGTGTTGACCATCGGTATGTTCGTCGTCTACAATCTCACGTATGTGCAGCATCAGGGGCGTTATCTCTTTCCCGCGCTTCCGCTGTTGGCCTTGGGTACGGCGCTGGGTTGGGAGCGGTTAGCCGAGCCTCGCCTGGCTGTCGGCACGGCGCTGGCGCTGTTGCTCACCATCACCGGCGTCGGGGTTATCGGCTTGATCCAGGGAGATCTGGCGCTCTGGCCCATCGCGATGTTGGGAGCTGCCGGCCTTGCCCTGCCGACACTGGCGTTCTCGCCGCGCCGTTGGCGCGGTGTCTTCGAAGGCGGATGGCTGCTGGCCATGGCGGCCCTTGATCTATGGTGCCTTTTCGGCTTCATCGTGCCGATGTTGTCTTCCTAACTGTGGGGGACGGATGGTGAAAGGGGAGAGTTCGATGGCGATCGAGCCTGGTCTGATCGGCGAGTTGACACACACGGTGCTGGAGGCGGACACTGCTGCGGCGTATGGCAGCGGCTTGGTGCCTGTCCTCAGCACACCACATCTCATCGCTCTGATGGAGAGCGCGGCTCAGGCCGCGATTGAGCCATGGCTTGAGGAGGGCAACACCGCCGTGGGTACGCGGGTCGATATGCGACATCTGGCGGCGACGCCCGTGGGTATGCAGGTCCGTATACGGGCCGAGCTGCTCGAGGTGGACCGACGCCGCCTGCGCTTTCGTGTTGAGGCGTGGGATGAGGAGGAGAAGGTCGGTGAGGCTGAGCACGAACGCTTCATCGTCGACCGGTCGCGTTTCCTAGCCGGGGTCGCGGACAAGGCCGGGAGAAAAGCCCATGGTGACTGACGAGGACATCATCTCACGGCGCTACCGCGAGACCTATGCGTCGCTTCACCGGCAGCTCCTCGAGCGCCGGCAGGATGACCCCAATTTCACGATGGACGATCTCCGCGGGTTCCTCAAGGATGCCTATGTCTATCAGGACCACGACTGGATCGGTCGTGGTGCGCTCTTTGATGCCACGCAAGCGGCGACCATTGCGGCCTACGAAGCCGTCCTCGCCGAATGGCAGGCGGAACTGGAGTAGGCGGAGCTAGCGTTGCCGAAAAGTACTGCGAGGTCGGGTTGTTCTGTACCATACCACGGTCGCGCGGCGCCCCCGGGATGGGCAGCCGGCTTACTGAAAGGGACGGATGGACTCGGGAGGCCTCACGGCGCCGCAGCCCCCTCCGCTATGGAGATCTCCTCGACATTCCAGAGCGTGCCGAAGGCCGAGGCATCCGGGCGAAGCCCTTGGACCTCGGGTCGGGCCGCGAACCAGTAGGGTCGCCACGCCAGGACAAGGCTCGGTAAGGACCTATCCAGCTCCTGTTGGGCCGCGTTCAGCGCTGCGCGCTGCTCTGCCGGGTCGATGGATGTGAGGGCTCGCTCGCACGCCGCATCGTAGATCTCGGACGCATAGCCGCTGAAGTTCTCGCCGGTCCAGCCGCCGGCCTCATTGGGGATGCGCCGGCTCAACCATACCCCGCAGATCGCGGGGATGTCCGCTTGCCACCCGAGCAGGGCCAGGTCAAACCACCGCCCGAAGAGCGGGCTCGCCGGGCCGGGCGTGTAGAGCTGTTGGCCATCCGTGGGCTGTAGGTTGACGTTGACGCCGCAGGTCTCCAGATCATCCGCGATATGGGCAGCAACGACGAAATATTGGGAGGCAAAGTGCAGCGTGAGACTGAGAGGCTCTCCGTCGCTGATGCCCGGGATATCGTAGGCCTCCTTGGTGCCATCCTGATCCAGGTCTTGCCATCCGATCTCGTCCAGAGCGCGTTTGGACGCCTGTGGGTTGTACGTCACACGTTCGGTTGCGTCATAGGCCGGATGATTCGGAGGGACAAATCCGTGTGCCTCCGATATCGCTTCCGCAGGAAGGGTCTCGGCAAGCTGCTTCCGGCTGATGCATCCGGCGAGGGCCTGGCGAACCGCTGGGTCCTGCAGTGGGCGGATGGTGTCGCCGGATGGGTGCGCGACCGGGTCTGTGTTGAAGTCGAGCCGCACCATGGTTGAGGCGACATCGGCCCATAGATTGACCTGTCCTGCCGCCCCGAGTTGCGCCCACTGCTGCCAGGAGGTCAGCGCGATGGGATAGGGTGGGATGAGATCGCACGTGCCGTCGGCGATCAGCGTAGGCCAGGTCTCCAGGGCGATCTGTGGGAAGCGCACGATGACCTCGTCCAGCTGTGGCGTAGCACCGCTGTAGTTGCGATTGGGCACAAAGCGAATCTCCCGACCGGCTTCCCACGCGACGATGCGGTAGGCGCCCGTGGCCGGCGGTGTGCGGTCGCTCAGGACATGAGCGAGCGTCTGTCCCTGCCAGCGGTGGGCCGGGTGTGGTGGAAAGAGAAAGCCGGGATAGTCGGCATCGAGATAGCCGGGAACACCCTCCCACCGCAGGCGGAGGTCATCGATGGCAAGCAGACGTGCGGTGCGCTCGGCCAAATCGCGCCATACGCCTTCGGCCTCGGGAAGCTGCGCAAGGTGATATCCGAGCAACACATCCTTCGAGGTCAGTGGGTGGTCGTCTGACCAGAGAAGGTCCGGCTTGAGCGTGAAGGTCACGACGAGTTGTGGGAGCTGAATCTCCGTCGTTCCGGTGTAGTGCCGGACGTACCCTAGGGCGTCCACATAGCGCGTTCCCTCACTCACCGGCATGGGGCGTGTGATAACGTCGCCGTTCTCCGGGGTGGGAACCCGTTCAACGAGGCGTGCTTCCCAGCCATAGGCGACCCGCTCGATCGGCGGTTCATAGAAAAGCGCCAGCAAGTCGTCATTGGCCGGCGTGCTCACAAAGGGGCTGGCAGCCCGCGGTTCTAGCGTGCAGAGGACAAGGCGCTGCTCGGTCACGGGCGGTTCCGAGATGGTCGTCGGACTTGGGGCCGGTGTGACCTGTTGGGACGTGGGCGTAGGCACGACCTCGGGGCTGGGTCGTGCGCAGGCGACCAACAGCACGAGCAGGTGCAGGAGGTGGCGGTTGCGGAGGCGGCGCCTCGGTGCCTTGGTTGGCGGACCCGTCATCTTAGCTCACCATCATCGCTCATCACTCACGGAGCGCTGTTGGGTTTGTCCCAACTCAGATAAAGCAGCAGGCCTATCGTCAGGAATCCCAGCCCGCCCAGCGCCAGAAGCTTGTAAAGGCGCGAGGTGAGCACGAGCCCCAGGAGTCCCGCGACTCCGCAGAAGGCCCAGTAGATGAAGACGATGGTGCGTGTGGAGATGCCGGCATCCTGAAGCCGGAAATGCAGATGCCGTCGATCCCCGCTGAAGGGGCGTAGCCCGTGGCGCCAGCGGTCGAGAATCGTCCAGGCGACATCGACAATGGGAATCCCCATCACGAGAAGCACCGTGGCTACACGACCGCCGGCGACGAGCCCTAGCGCGCCGATGACGTAGCCGAGGAAGAAGGCACCGTTGCTGCCCAGAAAGACCCGTGCCGGCGACATGTTGAAGACGAGAAACCCTAACGACGCTCCCAGTAGGGCGACGGCTTGCGGTACGACGCTGTACTGCCCGCTTCGGTACATGTGGATGCTCAGGACGAGGGCCAGGATGGCTGCGACGCCGGCGACCAGCCCATCAAGCCCGTCCAACCAGTTGACGGTGACGATCATCCCCGTCATCCAGAAAAGGGTCAGGGGTATGTAGATAAGGGCCGACAGGACGACGGTGCGATCCGTGAGGGGATTGTTGAAGCGTTCCAGGATGATGAGGCTCGCCGTGGCCACGACCGAGGCCAACAGATAGCCTGCGTATTGAGCGCTCGCCGGCAGGTCGTAGCGATCGTCGAGCAGGCCCACGATCGTCATCAGGGCGCCGCCGATGATCAGCCCCCAGAAGCGGCGGGTCTCGTTGGGATCGGACGTGGGAATCGCCAGGATGCGCGAGAGGGTGATCGCGCCGTAGAAGCCCAGCACCAATCCGATGCCCCCCAGGCGCGAGATCACACCCCGGTGCTGGCGTCGCCCTCCAGGTGCCTGGGCGATGTTGAGGCGAAGGCCCAGCTTGCCCATCAACGGAGTCACCACAAGGGCGATGACCCCGCCGATGACCAAGATCAGCGCGTACTCAAGCCCATAGGCCAAATCGACGCCTGCCTCCTTACCTCGTGCAACTGCATCGACAAGGTCATCGATGCGGCTTCATGGGGGCCAACGCCTCGCGGGAGATCAAGCGGTGCCGAATTGACGGTCGCCTGCGTCCCCCAATCCGGGCACAATGTAGGCGTGTTCGTTCAGATGGCTATCCAAAGCTGCTAGGTAGATGTCCACATCCGGATGTTGGGACGTCAGCGCCTCCACGCCCTCAGGGGCCCCGATCAGTCCCAGGAACTTGATCCTGTTGGCGCCCCAGTTCTTGAGTATCTCGACCGTCTTCACGGCAGATCCACCCGTTGCCAGCATCGGATCAAGGATCAGGCAGACGGAGACGGTGGGGTGGACCGGAAGGCGGTTGTAGTAGGCTACGGGCCTCAGCGTCTGCTCGTCCCTGAAGAGGCCGATGTGCCATACCTCAGCAGAGGGGATCATCTCCCAGATGCCCTCAACCATCCCCAGTCCCGCGCGCAGGATGGGGATCAGGCCGATGGGCTCGGCCAGCTTATGGCCGCAGGTCGGCTCCAGAGGCGTCTCCACCATCTTCTGGCAGACCTCAAGGTCGCGCAGGGCCTCGTAGGCGAGCAGCAGCGTGATCTCACGGATCAGCTCCCGGAACTTCTTGGGCTCTGTCTGTTTGTTCCTGAGCAGTGTGAGCTTGTGCTTGACCAGTGGGTGCTCGGAAATGTGTACCTCTGCCATGCCTCTCCTTGTTGACTTGAGCTGGACGTCACACTGCCGGATTGTACTGGGGGCTGAGCGTTTGTCAAAGCACGTCAGGGCCGCATCCAGGTCTCGACGAGCGCCGCGGTCAGTCCCTCGCGCTCCATCTCCGCCAGGATCCCGTCGATGGCTTCCCACAGGTCCTCGTCCTCCCGCCGCACCGCGATCGCATAGGGCTCCGAGCTGATGGGCGGCATCACGATGCGGAGCGAAGGGGTGCCGTGAAGGTGAGCCTGCGCTGCCACGTGGTCCACGATCGCGGCCTCGACGGCCCCCTCCCGTAGCAGCGCCGCAGCTGCGTCCGCATCATCAGCCGTGACCAGCTCAGGAGGAGGGTCGAGCACCGCTTCCCATCGTAGGGCCTCCATGTGGCCGGATGTTCCGAAGATGCACACGACCGATCGCCCGGCGAGATCCTCTGCTTCAGAGATGGGGGCGCCCTCTCTGATGACCAAGACCTGGCCGGCATCGAAGTAGGGCCGGGTGAAGGCGAAGGCGCCGGTACGGGCCGGATCGGGGTAGAGCGCGGAGATGATCACGTCGGCCCGATCCACCGTGAGGGCATCATAGAGCGCGTCGTAACCGGTCGTCACCAGATGCGCTTCGACGCCCAGACGGCGGGCGATCTCATCAGCGAGATCGGCATCCAACCCCACGATGTGCCCGTCCTCGTTGATCACCTCGAAAGGGGCGAAGGTCGGGTCAATGGCAACCCGCAACACCCCTACATCCCTGATATGTTCAAGCCGTCGCGTGGAGCGGCTACATGCGAGGGCGCCCAGCAGGATCGCGACGAGGGTCAACACACGGAGCTGCCTCCGGATAAGGCTACGGGGAGGTGAACTCACCTCCCCGTTTGGCTGCTCGGCTCGACCTCCGAATGGCCTAACCTGTGCCCAGATCCTTCTCATCGCTTGGATCCAGCTCGATAATGATCGCGCCGGTATCGAGCGCTCGCTTGATCTCCCGCTCCAGCATATCCCCCATCATCAACAGGTTCAGTAACTCGGCCTCGACCTCGGGATTGCCCTCGGGACGAAGCTGCCAGGCGGTCTCCAGTGCGCTGTTCATCTCCTGGAGGTGCAACAGCATGTCCAGCATCACCTCCTCCGTCGAGGAGACACGCTCGCGCAGCAACACCAGGGGGCCGCCCAGCAGGCCCCGCATCTGCAGCTCTGCTTGGATCATCGGATTGAAGAGGTCCGAGTCAGCTAGGCCCTCGTAGACCTCAAATCGTTCGTCGTCTATCAATAGTTGCTCGAGTAGCTCGGGCGTCATCCAGACCATCAAGCCCTCGTTGGCTAGTTGGTCATAAAGCTCCTCCAACGGTACAAGGACATGGGATGATTCGCTCAGAATCCGCGCCACTCTGTTTGTAATCGGATCACTCGTCATAGGTTCACTCCGCCCTCCATGTTTCCCGGCTTCATGATACCATATGTTTCGTGGTCGGCCCGTGATTCCGCATCATCCATCCTGCTTGTCGCGCAGCTTCTTCACAAAGTCGGCGATGCGTTCCTCATAGCCGATGTTCTTGGGCTGGTACCACCCTCCCTCGACGCCCTCAGGCAGATAGCGTTGTCTGACCCAGCCGCCGGGATAGCTGTGGGGATACTTGTATGCCGGCCCCGCACTTCGTTCTTCGTTGAGCAGCGTGTGCTCATCGCGCAGGTAGATCGGTGGCGGTAGGTAGCCATGCTCCTCAAGGTAACTGCGTACCTGCCAGTAGGCGCCGGCGCTGTTGGACTTGGGCGCCGTTGCCAGGTAGAGCGTGGCCTCGGCGAGGTGGTATTGTCCTTCCGGCAACCCCACCCACTCGAAGGCCTGCGCACACGCCATCACCACCGCGATGGCCATCGGTGAGGCCAGGCCGATGTCCTCAGCTGCGGCGATGATCAGGCGCCGGAAGATAAACCGCGGGTCCTCGCCCGCAAGGACCATCTTCGCCAGATAGTAGAGCGCAGCGTCCGGGTCGGAACCGCGGATCGACTTGATGAAAGCGCTGGCGGTGTTGTAGTGCTCATCCCCCGACCGATCGTACTGCATCGCCCGGCGCTGAATGGACTCCTCCGCAACCTCCAGGGTGAGGTAAATGGTCCCCCCCTCATCGGGCGTGGTCGACTCAACTGCCAGTTCCAGCGCGTTCAATGCGCTGCGCACGTCTCCATCGGCGAACGTTGCCAGGTGTCGTCGGGCATCGTCGTTGAGCACGATCCGCCGCCTGCCGTACCCGCGCTCCTTGTCCGTCAAGGCTCGATCAAGTAGGTCCTCGATCTCCTCAACGGTGAGGGCATGGAACCGGAAGATGCGCGAGCGGCTGAGCAGGGGAGAGATGATCGAGAAGTAGGGGTTCTCCGTGGTGGCGCCGATCAACGTCACGGTGCCGTCCTCGACCACGGGCAGCAGCCCGTCCTGCTGCGCCTTGTTCCAGCGGTGAATCTCATCGACCATCAGCAGCGTGCGCGTGCCGTACATGGCGCGTCGCTCGCGGGCTGCATCGACCAACTTGCGCAGGTCCGCCACACCGGCCAGCACCGCGTTCAGGGTCTCAAAGCGAGCCTCGGTGGTGTTGGCGATGACAGCCGCCAGCGTCGTCTTTCCCACGCCGGGTGGACCCCAGAAGAGGATCGACGTGAACAACCGATCCGCCTCGATAGCACGGCGCAACAGCCTTCCCGGGCCGATGATATGGGCCTGTCCCACGAACTCGTCCAGCGTGCGTGGACGCATACGGGCGGCGAGCGGTGCCTCCTGGCGGATCTGATCCTGTCGGCCAAACTCGAATAGGTCCATGACCCTCCAAGTATAACCGCGTCAAGGGATCAATCAAGATGCCGCGCTCCGTGATGCCTCTGCAAGGTTCTGGCTAAAACTCGCACATCGTGCTAAACTCCCTGTGCGGATCACCATCCATACGCGGTGAGCTTGTGTCGGCTTGACCCTTGCCGGGGACTATACGGTGATGACATGGAGGCAATGACCATCTGGGCTGTGTTAGGGCGGTTCAGTCACGGGCTGGTCTTCTACACGCTCGGATTGACCGTGACCTTCCTCCGCTACCGCAGTCGCCGCATCTCCTATGCGCGTCATCTGGCCTGGCTGGGTGTCTTTGCTTTCGGCGAGGCTCTCTATGCCTGGTACACGCTGCTACTGGAGTTGTCCGTCCTGGAGGCGGCGTTTTCGGCCTACGCGTCCCTGTGCGTCTTGGGGTTCTCCTACACGGCGTTGTTGGTCTTCGGCCTTCAGACCTTTATGACGGAGGAGGTCTATCACCGTCGGATCAAGAGATTGCTCGCTCTGATCTCTGTGCTTTGGATCGTCCCCTGTCTGCTCGTGTTCTGGGCACGGGGATGGGCGTGGGAGGAGGTGACGGGCCCCGTGGTCGTCGGTCTGCGTTACGCGTTAGCTGTCCCCGGCGGCATTCTCACCGGGATAGGCCTGCGCCGGCAGAGCTACGATTCCCTTGACCCGTCGATCCGACGACGCGTTCGTCCTGACCTTCAGCTGGTTGAGATCACGATGGTTGGATTCGCTGCGCTCAATCTTCTCGCGTTCCCGGCACTCTCGGGTAATCTGGCCTCTCTCTTGGGGGTGTCTTGGGTTGAGGTGGTCCTTGAGGGTTGGGCCTGGGCCGTGGTCGGAGCGGGTATGACCTACGGTCTGGGGCGGTCATTGACGACGATTCAGGGCGAGATCGAGGAATGGGTAGAGGGCGTGGAGCGGCTGCAGGCCCTGGTTGACGACCGTGAGCGAATCGGAAGAGAGCTGCACGATGGCATCATCCAGTCGCTCTATGCTGCGGGACTCCTCCTGGAGAGCATCCTCCCGGTGATTCCCGATGATCCGGAACGGGCACAGGCGCAGCTTGGGCGCGTGATGGACAACTTGAGCAACACGATCTTCGACATCCGCCGCTACATCTTTGACCTGCGTAGCGATATGTCCGACGAGGACTTGCAGACGGGCATTGAGCACTTATTGCGCGACTTTCACATCAACACGCTGCTGGAGACGCAGTTTGAGGTGCTCGGCACGCCACACCCCATCCACTCGACGACGCGACGCCGGCACATCTTCCAGATTGTGCGTGAGATCCTTTCCAATACTGCCAAGCACGCCAGGGCACGCTGGGTGCAGGTGCAGTTGACCTATGATGAGGAGAGTCTCAGTCTGACGATCTCTGATGATGGCGTGGGCATGGAGAAGCTGTTGGTGAGTAAGGGGTATGGACTGCGGAATATCCGCGAGCGCACCCGGCTGCTCGACGGCACGCTACGACTTGAGAGCGCGCCTGGTGAGGGCGTGACTTATGATCTGAGAGTACCCTATATGTGAGGGAGCTATGACGTACAGAATTCTGGTGGTAGATGATCACGAGGTAGTCCGTCTGGGGCTGAGGTCACTTCTGAGCAACCAGCCTGACTTCGCCGTCGTGGATGAAGCGGCGTCGGCGGATGAGGCCCTTGACAAGGTCTCGTTGCACCATCCTGAGGTTGTGATCCTGGATATCCGTATGCCCGGGAAGAACGGGATCGAGGCTTGCCGCGAGATCAAAGAGCGGTTCCCTGATGTCCACGTGTTGATGCTCACCTCCTATGCTGAGGATGAGATGCTTTTCGATGCGATCAGCGCTGGGGCCGCGGGTTACGTGCTCAAGCAGGGGGGCGGCGAAGAGCTCGTTCGCGCCGTTCGCCGCGTTGCTGAGGGTGATGCTCTGTTGGATCCTGCCGTCACGCAGCGCGTCCTGGCACGGGTGCGTGAAGCGACCCGCCGTGAGCAGGCGGCGGCTTTCAGGGACCTGACCGAGCAGGAACTGCGGGTACTGGGATTGGTGTCGGAGGGACTGACCAACAAGGAGATCGCCAAGGAGCTTTTTCTGGGCGAGGGCACAGTACGCAACTACGTGAGCAGTATCCTCTCCAAGCTCGATCTCACGAACCGTGCCGAGGCCGCGGCCTACGCCGTCCGGCACGCTCTTCACGAGTTCCTGGACGAAATCGGTTGATGGCGCCTGGGGCCTCGTCGGTGGGGCCCCGCTACCTTCCGGAAGGTGGTGGTGCGTGTCATTGTCTGTACCTCTGTCTATGGTATAATGCAACTATCTGCGGGTGTTGCTTAATGGTAGAGCCTTAGCCTTCCAAGCTAAAGATACGGGTTCGATTCCCGTCGCCCGCTCTATTCGGGCTCATAGCTCAACGGTTAGAGCAGCCGGCTCATAACCGGTCGGTTCCAGGTTCGAATCCTGGTGGGCCCATATACGCAAGGACCCTTGACGGCCCGTCCGATCGGGCCGTTTGTCATGTTGGTAGAAGGGATCAAACCAAGTGGATACTCAGAAGATGTTTGAGAGGATGGATGTGCTGGAGGAGCGGTTCCAGGAGCTGAACCGCCTGATGGCAGATCCGGACATCGCTCAGGATTATGAGAAGGTCACGGAGTATGCGATTGAGCGAGCTGAACTCGAGGAGCGTGTCTCCGCCTATCGCGAGTATCGCGGCGTTCTGGAGGAGCTCGCGGGCGTCGAGGAGATGCTGTCGGACGACGACCCGGCGCTACGCGAGATGGCGCAGGATGAGCTTGCGCGGCTCTCTGAGCGTCAGGCGGCACTTGAGGATCGTCTGCGGCTCCTGCTCATTCCTAAGGACCCTCGCGACGATAAGGACGTGATTATCGAGATCCGCGCCGGTGCGGGTGGTGACGAGGCGGGGCTCTTTGCCGCCGAGCTGTTCCGACTTTACACGCGCTATGCTGAGTTCCAACCGGGGTGGAAGACACAGTTGATCAGCGAGAGTCGTACGGGGATCGGCGGTTACAAAGAAGTCATCTTCTCTATTGAGGGGAAGGGGGCCTTCTCGCGCCTCAAATACGAGAGCGGGGTGCACCGCGTCCAGCGCGTACCTGTGACCGAGTCAAGTGGACGCATCCACACCTCCACCGTGACGGTCGCTGTCCTGCCCGAGGTCGATGAGGTTGAGATCACGATCAACGCTAACGACCTCGAGTTGACCACCTACGGGTCCTCAGGTCCCGGCGGGCAGCATATGCAGAAGAACGACACTGCGGTGCGTATCCTGCACAAGCCCTCCGGCATGGTCGTGACGTGTGAGAGCGAACGTTCATTAACACAGAATAAGCTGCGCGCGATGCGCGTGCTGCGGGCTCGGCTCTTTGAGGCCGAGCACCAGCGTCAGGTCGCCGCGCTTGAGGAGGCGCGCCGCACGCAGGTCGGTACCGGTGAGCGCAGTGAGAAGATCCGCACTTACAACTTCCCGCAGAATCGTGTCACGGATCACCGGATTGGGATGACCTCGTACAACCTGCCCGGCGTGATGGAGGGTGAGATTGATGCCTTTGTTGAGGCGCTGGCGCTGGACGAGCAGACGCGACGCCTTTCTGAGGTCGGTACCTAGCCGTAGGCTAAGCTAACGAAAACCAGCGCCCCCTGTACACGGGGGCGCTGGTTGGTTGCTGGGCGAAACCTGCCTGCTAGCCCTTGACGTTCGGCAGATCCTTCAGGGCTTCCTGAAGGATCTGGTCCTCCAGCTGATAGTCATCCAGGGACTGGCGACGGTAAGCATCGTAGGCCCCGAGGTCGAAGTGACCGTGGCCGCTAGCGTTGAAGACGATGACCTTGGACTCGCCTGCCTCCTTGCACGCCAAAGCCTCATCATAAGCCGCTCGGACGGCATGCGCGGTCTCGGGCGCAACGATGGTGCCCTCGGCGTTGCTGAAACTGAGGGCGGCGTCAAAGACGGTGTTCTGGTGATAGGCACGCGCTTCGGCAAGGCCATCGTTCAGCAGCGAGGAGATGGTCGGCGCGATGCCGTGATAGCGCAGCCCCCCGGCGTGGACCGGTGCCGGGACGAAGCCGTGGCCGACGGTGTGCATCTTGGCCACCGGGCCGGTCTTCGCCGTGTCACCCCAGTCGTAGGCGTAGGCGCCACGTGTCATACTCGGGCACGCGGTGGACTCGACGAAGATCGCGCGTAGGTTGGGGGTCTCGCCCGTCAGCTTGCCGTGCATAAAGGGATAGATCAGGCCCGCTGCGTTGCTGCCGCCACCGGCACATCCGATGAGGATATCCGGGCTGTCTCCCGCCATTTCCAGTTGCTTCATCGCCTCCAGACCGATGACCGTCTGGTGGAGCAGCACGAAGTTGACCACGCTGCCCAGCGAGTACTTGTAGCCCTCGTGCGTCATCGCATACTCCAGCGCGTCGCTGATGGCCATCCCCAGGCTGCCGAGCGTGTCGGGATCCTGTTCCAGGATGGCGCGTCCGGCATGGGTCTCCGAACTGGGACTGGGTACCACCTCGGCGCCCCATGTTTCCATCATCACGCGCCGGTAGGGCTTCTGGCGGTAGGAGACGGCAACCATGAAGACCTTGATCTTCAGGCCGAAGTAGGCGCCTGCCAGACTGAGGGCGCAGCCCCACTGCCCGGCTCCGGTCTCGGTGGCGAAGCCTTTCAACCCCTCTTGCTTGGCATAGTAGGCCTGGGCAATCGCGGTGTTCGATTTGTGGCTCCCCGCGGGGCTGACGCCCTCCCACTTGTAGTAGATCTTGGCCGGTGTGTCGAGCGCCTTCTCCCAACGGTGCGCGCGGATGAGGGGGGAAGGACGGTGCATTCTGAGCACGTCCTGCACCTCCTCCGGGATATCGATAAAGCGCTCGCGGCTGGTCTCCTGCGCGATGCAGCCCGCCGGGAAGACCAGTGCCAGATCGTCGGGCGTCATCATGTCCAGCGTTGCCGGATGCAGATAGGGCGGCGGGGGATTCTTCATGTCCGCCAGGATGTTGTACCACTGTGTCGGCATGTCCTTCTCTGACAATAGATACTTATACTGGTTCATCGTGATCACTCCTTCTTCTGGTTTGAATGGCTTACTCAGGCGCCCGGCGCTTACGCCTCAAGGCGCTGCCTGTCTTCAGGCGCCGGCGATGGCGCCGGCACCTCCCCTCCCTTGACTGTGTCAGATGCCCTCAACAGCTCGTCCTGATGGTCAAAGAAATGCCGGTAGACTTGGTAGTGCTCGGTCTCTTGATAGCTCACCTCCTGGATGCGTGGCCCGTCGAAGCTGAAGATCTGGGCGTCTGGGAGCGCCAACAGAATGGGCGAGTGCGTAGCGATGATGAACTGCGCGCGCCTCTGAGCGGCGAACGACTGCAGGAGCTGCAGGAAGACCACCTGGTTGGTCGGCGACAGGGCGGACTCCGGTTCATCGAGCAGGTAGAGACCCGCTCGGTCGCAACGGCCCTTGAAATAGGCCAACATGCCCTGTCCATGCGATAGCGTATTCAGCATCTGCCCGCCGTGGTACTTGAGCCGCCCGGGATCACAGATCGCGACGTCATCGAGAAAATCGGCCAGTTCGCGGAACGACTCGGCCCGGAAGAGCGATCCGGCGACCCGCTGGGCGCCCCACACGACGTCGATGAAGTCCACCAGGCGGGCTTCGTAGGGGTTGGCGTGCGCGTGATGGCGCTTGGGCGTGTCCCAGACGTGCGCACCACACTTGCGCGTGATGGCGTCCAACAGGGTGGACTTCCCCGACCCGTTGTCACCGACGAAGAAGGTGACCGGCCGGTGAAACGTCAGTTGAGACGAGGTCCTGAGGATCGGCACGTTGAACGGATAATACCGATGCGTCGGATAGTGCTCATGGTGTAGCCTGACCCCTGTGATATACATAGCTTGCTCCTTCCCGGCCGACGTCTGCAGTGGGACCCTCAGTCGCGTGGGAAGAGACGGAACGCGTCCGCTCTCTTCTGCAGGACCTTGCGCAGCCTGGGCCCCGCCAGCCCCATCGCGTTGTAGACCATGTCGAGCGTCGTCTCCGCTTCCTTCTGCATGCGGCGCGTTCCCTCGACGAGAACTTCCTCGACCAACCCGGGCTTGGCCTCGTAAGCTGCGCGACGCTCCCGGATCGGATCGAGGAAGGCGTTGATGGCGCGGGCCAGCTTACGTTTGACCTCGACGTCGCCCACTTTGCCGAGCCGATAGCGTTCCTTCAGGTCGTTGATCTCTTCGACGTCCGGGTTGAAGGCGTCGTGGTAGATGAAGACGGGGTTTCCCTCGACGCGTCCGGGGATGTCCGCCCGAACACGGTTGGGGTCGGTGTACATCCCCCGCACCTTCTCCTCTACCGTCTTGGCATCATCGGAGAGCAGGATCGCGTTGCCCAAGGACTTGCTCATCTTGGCCTGTCCGTCAGTGCCCACGAGCGTGGGTACATCGCCGATCATCACGTCGGGCAGCGGGAAGACCTCGGTGTCGTACATCCGGTTGAAGCGGCGGGCGATCTCGCGTGTGATCTCGACGTGTGCTTCGTTATCCTTGCCGACCGGCACCAGGTGGGCGCGGGGCAGCAGGATGTCCGCCGCCTGGAGCACCGGGTAGCCGATCAGGCCGAAGGGCACGCTCTCATCATCCATGTTCGCCGCGCGCGCCATATCCTTGATGCTGGGCAGGCGTGTCAGTCGCGGCAACGTGACCAGGTTGCCGAAGAGCTGGGCGAGTTCGTACTCCTCAGGAATGGCCGACTGCAGGAAAATGACGCTCTTCTCCGGATCGATACCCACGGCGAGGTAGTCGAGCACGACGTTGTAGATGTTGTCGTCAAGCAGTTCTAGGTGCTCGCGCTCCGACTTGGTCGTCAGTGTGTGCAGATCGGCGATGATGAAGTAGCAGGCATAGCTATCCTGCAACGCCACGCGATTCTTCATGCTCCCCACGTAGTGCCCCAAGTGCAGCTTGCCCGTGGGGCGATCGCCTGTCAGTATCCGCTTCTTTGTCTCGCTCATCCATACCTCCTTTGATCATCAAACAAAAAACGCCCGTCCCCGCAAAGAGGGACGAGCGTTCGATTGCCCGTGGTGCCACCCTGGTTAGGCCCTTGCCCCCAAAGAAAAAACGCGCCGTGAATGCGCATTATGGAGTCAAGCCAGCCTCACTCGTTTCGGACACGGCCCAATGCTGCCATTGCGCGATATCCTACGCCCTGATAACGGTGGCGTCTCCGTCTCGGACTACTTACGTCGCATGCCGCTTTGCGGCAGACGCTTTCGGCGAGCAACTCCCGGGGCCATTCAGTACTCCCGTAGGTACCGGACTCGCACCAACCGCCGGCTCTCTGAACCTCGTCTGAGTACTTACTTCTCCCGATCTCAGCCTTTGACACTCACTTTATATCATAGGCCCGGGGAAAAGTCAAGCGACTCGTGCTATCGATCGGTTTTTTGGGGTTGCCAAATCTTGGAGACTGTTGTATAATCCCACTCGTAATGCGGGCTTAGTTCAGCGGTAGAATGTCTCCTTGCCAAGGAGAAGGTCAAGGGTTCGAATCCCTTAGCCCGCTCACGGCGACGTAGCCAAGTGGTAAGGCAGGGCTCTGCAAAAGCCTTATTCGTCGGTTCGAGTCCGACCGTCGCCTCTCACGACGCTACGGACGTCACGCGCGGGCATCAACTCGATGCCCGTTTGTGCTATCCGGAGGGGTTTCGTGGGGCGGTGGCGGAATTGGCAGACGCCGTGGACTTAAAATCCTCTGCTCGCAAGAGCGTGTGGGTTCGACCCCCACCCGCCCTACCAAAAGGAGAACGCGAACTCGGTTCCGAGTTCGCGTTCTTGCTTGAGCGTCCTTTGCCGCCCTATGACGATTGCCAGAACCGTTCGGTGACCTCATCCTCAATGCGCTGGCGCATGTGCGCCAGCGGCGTCCGCTCTACGATCGGGCGGATGAAGCCCTGGACAATCAGGCTCTCGGCTGACGAATGCTGCAGGCCGCGGGCCTGCAGGTAGAAGAGCTCTTCAGGGTCAATGCGTGACACGGTGGCTCCGTGGCTACAGCGCACATCGTTCGCCAGGATCTCGAGCCCGGGGATCGCATGGGCACGTGCATCGTCGAGCAGTAGGTTGTGGTTAGCCTGGTACCCTTCTGTGCCGCCTCCCGCCTCATTTTCCACGCGGATCATGCCGTAGAAGACGGTGCGGGTGCGGTCGCGCAGCACATTGCGGAAAAGCAGATCGCTGTAGGTATCCGCGGCACGGTGGTGCTGATAGGTGCTCTGATCCAGATGCTGATCACCGTGCATAAAGCTGAACCCCGCCATCGTCGAGCGCGCGCCCGGCGCGCGCAGATCGCTGCGCAGGAAGTCCTTGGTCATCTTGCCTCCGAGGGAACCGGCGACCCAGACGAAATTCGCGTCCGCGTCGACCTGAGCCTCCTGCACGGTCACGGAGTAGCGGTGCTCGCTCCAGTGCTGCAGGCTGACATAGCGCACCCAGGCGCCGGCCTCCGCGTGAATCTCCACCACTTCGGCGTTGAGCTCGTCCTGCTGATCCTGGGAGACGCGATCCTGAATCAGGGTGACGCGGCTGCCTCGCTCCGCCACGACCAACGTGTGGTGCAGTCCGGTGCCTCCGTCCGAATCCATCGCGATCAATGACTGCAGGGGGCGTGCGACGCGCACGCCGGCGGGCACGTGGACAAAGGTGCCCCCATGCCACAGCGCGGCGTTGAGCGCCGTGAACTTGTTGAAGGTCGGACGTGTGGTGATTCCCTGCATCCAATGGGCACGGATGAGCTCGCTGTGCGTCTGCAGGGCCGTGTGAAGGTCCTCCAGCACCACGCCGTTGAGCGCATCGTCGCGCCGCAGCGTCGCATAGGTGCGGGCGCCGTTACAGTGCACCAAGACGCCCGAGACCTGGTCCACGGGCGCCAGGGCATAGTCCCAACACGGTGGGAGGTCGTAGATGCCGTCCAGCTCGCGCGCGGAGAAGACGACGCGCAGGGCGTCGAGCGGATAGGCGCGCAGGTCCGTGCGTCGCCAAGCCTCTTCCTTGGGGCTGGGTAGGTCCATCGCCGCATAGTGCGCCCACGCCTCCTGCCGGGCTTGGCGCATCCAATCCGGTTCGTTGTACAGATCCGAGAGCAAGCGGGCGGCTTCTTCCCCGGGCGGCAAGATCCGCGCGCTGGTGTTCGAGGTCAGCGCCGTGTCAGCAAAGGCATCGTCGAGACGTTCAGCCATAACTCCTCCTCTAGCCCACCGAGCCTTCCATCTGCAGCTGCACGAGCCGGTTCAGTTCCACCGCATACTCCATCGGCAGCTCCTTTACGAAGGGCTCCAGGAAGCCGTTGATGATCATCGCGGAGGCTTGGGCCTCATTCAGCCCCCGGCTCATCAGGTAGAAGAGTTGGTCCTCACTGATGCGGCTAACCGTGGCCTCATGTTCGATCTTCACATCATCCTCGTTGACGTCGATGTAGGGGTAGGTGTCCGAGCGCGATGGCGGATCCAGCAACAGGGCGTCGCAGACGACCTTGGATTGAGCGCGCTCGGCACCGTGTGCGACCCGCACCAGTCCTCGAAAACCCGAACGTCCGTTGCCCTTGGAGATGGATTTGGAGGTGATGATAGAGCTGGTGTCGGGCGCCAGATGGATCGCCTTGGCCCCGGCATCGTAGTGTTGGTCATCGCCGGCAAAGGCGATGGAAAGGACCTCGCCGCGGGCCCGTGGGCCGCGCAGGATCACGGCGGGGTACTTCATCGTCACGCCGCTGCCTAGGTTGCCGTCCACCCACTCCATCAGTCCGTCCTCGTCGACGAGCGCGCGTTGCGTCACGAGATTGTAGACATTGCGCGACCAGTTCTGGATTGTGGTGTAGCGTGCATGAGCGCCTTTTTTGACGAAGATCTCGATGACGCCGGTGTGCAGCGCCGCCTCGGTGTATTGCGGCGCCGTGCATCCCTCGATGTAATGAACATTGCTGCCCTCTTCGGCGATGATGATCGTACGCTCGAACTGCCCCAAGCTCTGGGCGTTGATGCGGAAATAGGCCTGGAGCGGGATCTCGACGTCAACTCCGGCGGGAACGTAGACGAAGCTGCCCCCCGACCAGAAGGCGCTGTTCAGGGCGGCAAACTTGTTATCGCGAATCGGCACCGCTTTGCTGATGTGAGCCTGGACCAGATCGGGATATTGCTGCACGGCGCTGTCCATATCGACGAAGATAATACCGTGCTGCTCCCATTCCTCCTTCAACGAGCTGTAGACCGACTCCGAATCCATCTGGGTCTCGACGCCGGCCAGATACTTGCGCTCGGCTTCGGGGATCCCCAGCTTCTCGAATGTATCCTTGATCGCGTCGGGTACCTCGTCCCACGAACGCTGCTTGCTCGGTGTGGCGCGCATAAAATAGTAGAACTGCTCAAAATCGAGCGTGCCCAGATCCACGCCCCATTCGGGCATCGGCATATCGAGAAAGGCATCCAATGCCTTCAGCCGGAAATCCAGCATCCACTGAGGCTCGTTCTTCAGTGCCGAGATCTCGCGCACGACATCGTCGCCGATGCCGCGCCGCGACTGGTGCGCGTAATCAATCTCCGTGCGGAAATCGGTACCGGCTTGGTCTTTGATGTCCCGTAGGGCATCGTGATTGGCCGACATCCTACACCATCCCCTGTCTCACCCACTCATACCCCTGTTCCTCAAGGATATCCACGAGTTTTGCGTCACCGGTTTTCACGATATGTCCGTCGACGAAGACGTGGACCACGTCAGGGTGGATGTAGTTCAGGATGCGCTGATAATGGGTGATCACCAGCAGGCCCATGTCCATCTCGCCCTGCAGGCTGTTCACGCCCTGAGAGACGATCCGCAGAGCGTCGATATCGAGGCCCGAGTCGGTCTCGTCGAGGATCGCGTACTTGGGCTGCAGCAGCGCCATCTGCAGGATCTCGGCGCGTTTCTTTTCACCGCCCGAGAAGCCCTCGTTGAGATAGCGGCGCAGGAAGGCGGGGTCCATCTGCAGGAAATCGAGCTTCTCATTGACCTCCTGTCGGAACTCGCGCATCGGCATCAGGTGCGCATTCAGGCGTCCGGAGATGGCCTTTGGGTTTCGGTCACCGTAGCCCCGTGCTGCGCTCGTCGCCGCGTGCAGAAAGGAGTAAAGCGTGACGCCTGAGACCGCAACGGGATACTGCATCGCCAGGAAGAGGCCCATGCGCGACCGCTGATCGGTCGCCATCGGCAGCAGGCTGGTCCCATCGAGCAGGATGTCACCCTGGGTGATCTCGTACTTGGGATGCCCCATCAGCGTGTAGGATAGAGTGCTCTTACCCGAACCGTTGGGTCCCATCAAAGCGTGGATCGCCCCGCGCTCCACCACCAGGCTGACCCCTTTGAGGATCTCTTTGCCTTCAACCGTGACATGGAGGTCGCGAATCTCTAACGCCATCCGTCATTCTCCTTAGCCAATAAGAGATCTGAACATACTATAAACGATCTGAGTATAAGCGGCCCCTCATTTTTGTCAAGATTTGTCTACTAAAATGGCGACATACACGAAGAGGCCGGCACAACAATTTGTGCCGGCCTCGTCGTGTATAGCAACATTTAGTTTGATGATCTACGCGCAATGCGTGACGGTCTTGCCGGTCAGTATGCGGC
>JAXGUU010000022.1:0-22775 GCA_040774145.1 Anaerolineae bacterium | reverse complement strand
GTCCGCACGGTAGTGGTGGTTCGCGAAACGAAGGCACTCCGCGCCGCGATAGGCGCGGTCGCGAGCGGCCTGCAGCGTGGGGCCGGTCGCCGTCACCGCCAGCACACGTCCGCCGGCGGTGAGGACCCGATCGCCCTCGCGGCGGGTGCCGGCGTGGAAGATGACGTCCGCGACCGCCTCTGCCGCCTCCAGGCCATGGATCACATCGCCCTTGCGATAGGCGCCGGGGTAGCCGCCTGCCGCCATGACGACGCTGACGCTGTGCGCGTCGCGCCAGCGGATCGGCTGATCGTGCAGCCTGCCGTCGAGGCAGGCGAGGGCGATCCGGGCCAGGTCGGTCTCGAGCAGCGGCATGAGGATCTGGGTCTCGGGGTCGCCGAAGCGGGCGTTGAACTCAAGCACCTGCGGACCGTCGGAGGTCAACATCAGGCCGGCATAGAGCACGCCGACGTAGGGGGTGCCGCGCCGGCGCATACCGTCGACGGTAGGCTGCAACACGCGGGCCGTGATCTCCTCGACGAGCCGGGGCGTCAGGTGGGGTGAGGGGGCATAGCCGCCCATGCCCCCGGTGTTGAGCCCGGCGTCGCCGTCGAGCGCGCGCTTGTAGTCGCGGGCCGCAGGCATCGGGGCGACGGTGATGCCGTCGGAGAAAGCGAGCAGCGAGACCTCCTCACCCTCCAGGCACGTCTCGATCAGCACGCGGTCGCCCGCCTCACCGAAGGCGCGCTCCACCATGATCTGGTGCAGCGCCGCCTCCGCCTCCTCGCGGGTGGCACAGATGATGACGCCCTTGCCTGCCGCCAGACCGCTTGCCTTGACCACGACGGGCCCGGTGTGCCGGGCCAGGGCCGCGCGGGCGTCCTCGATCCGGTCGAAGATCCGGGCAGGGGCGGTGGGGATCCCTTCCTCGAGCATAAAGGTCTTGGCAAAGGCCTTGGAGCCCTCGAGGCGGGCTGCAGCCGCCGTGGGGCCGAAGGCGCGCAGGCCCGCAGCCTCAAAGGCGTCCACCAGACCGGCGACGAGGGGCGCCTCCGGGCCGACGATGGTCAGGTCGATGCTCTGCTCTGCAGCAAAGCGCACCAGGCCCGGCACATCGGTCGCGGCGATGGGGACGTTGCGGGCGATCCCCGCCGTGCCCCCGTTCCCCGGCGCGACAAAGAGCTCGTGGGGCGATGCCGGTTCATCCTCGCCGAACGCTCGGTGCAACCTCCACGTGAGGGCGTGCTCGCGTCCTCCGGAGCCGATCACCAATATGCGCATAGGTCTTGCCCTCCTTAGCCTGTAGGGTGTGCTGCTACGACGCGCAATCAAAAGCGGACTTGTCTGCGGTGCCCTCGACCGGAACGGGGTAGTCGCCGGTGAAGCAGGCCTGGCAATGCCCGGTGCCCATGCCGGGCACGGTGCTGCGCAGTCCGTCCAGCGAGAGATAGCCCAGACTGTCCACGCCGATCGAGGCGGCGATCTCGTCGACGCTCTTCCGGGCCGCGATGAGGTCATCCTGTGAGGCCATATCGACGCCCATGAAGCAGGGGTGACGAATGGGCGGTGAGGCGACGCGCATATGGATCTCCTGGGCGCCGGCTTGGCGCAACAGGGCGACAATCGGGCCGCTGGTCGTGCCGCGGACGATCGAGTCGTCGACGAGCACGATGCGCTTGCCGGTCAGGTCGGGCAGCGGATTGTACTTCAGGGCGACCTTGCGGCGCCGCAGGCGCTCATCGGGTTGGATAAAGGTGCGTCCGATGTAGCGGTTCTTGATGAGGCCCTCGCCGTAGGGGATGTTCGAGGCGTTGGCATAGCCGATGGCGTGGGCGGTTGCCGAGTCGGGGACCCCGATCACCATATCGGCGTCGACGGGATGCTCCGCGGCGAGCCGGGCACCCATGGCGCGCCGCACGCCGTGGACCGACCGGCCCTCGAGGATCGAGTCGGGGCGTGCGAAGTAGACATATTCGAAGATGCACATCGCGGGCCGCGGCGCCGGGGCGATGGACCAGGCGGTGACCCCGTCGGCATCGAGGCGGACGATCTCGCCGGGTGCGAGTTCCCGTTCGAAGGTCGCATCGATGGTGCCCAGGGCGCAGGACTCGGAGGCGACGACCCACCCGCAGCCGTTGATCCGACCGATGCAGAGGGGACGAAAGCCCCACGGGTCACGCACGGCGTAGACGGCATCGCGGGTGAGGATGGCGAGCGAATAGGCGCCCTCGGCGCTTTGCATGAAGTCCCGGATGCGCACCTCCCACGTGTCACCTGACGCGCCGGCCAGCATCTGCGTGATCACCTCGCTGTCGGATGAGGAGGCCAGTCCCACCCCGCGCTGGAGCAGGTCGCGGCGCAGGGCGGGGGTGTTGGTCAGATTGCCGTTGTGCGCGACCCCCAGCGGCCCCAGGGCCGTCTCGATGAGATAGGGCTGCGCGTTGGTCAGGCGCACGCTGCTGCCCATGGTCGAGTAACGGGTGTGGCCGATGCTGAGGTTGCCGCGCAGGACCTGCAGGTTGTCCTCGTTGAAGACCTGGGAGACCAGCCCGATGCCCTTGTGGATGTGGGCGATGCCACGCTCCACCGTGCAGATGCCGGCGCTCTCCTGACCGCGGTGCTGGAGGGCGTAGAGCGCGAAGAAGGTCATCCTGGCGACATCCATACCGGGGGCGTAGACCCCACAGATGCCGCAGGCCTCCTTAGGCTTGCCGTGGTCGTCTCTTGGCGGAGCGGCTTCCTGAAGTGCCGGGATCACTGTAGGTCTCGGTCCGCGTCGTAGAGCCGCTGGGCTGCTTGGGCCTGGGCAGCGCGCACGCGCTGCCGGGCGTCGGGATCGGTCAGGCCGAGTATCTTGGCCGCCAGCAGCGCCGCGTTCTTGGGCTCCAAGACCACTGCGGGGGCGACGCCTGAGGGCGTGCGCAGCGACGAGTAGATGTCGCCACCGGCGAACTTGTCGGCGTAGGGCGGGCAGGCGATGACGGGCGAGGCCACGGCGGCGTCGACCATGCCGCTCAGGGCATTGCTGCGCCCGGCGATGGTGATGTAGACGTGCGGTCCCGGCTCGGCCTCATAGCCGGCCAGGAGGTCGAGGAGGTAGTGAGGCGTCTTGTGCGCCGACGCGATCCGAGCGACCCAGGAGATGCCCAAGGCATCCAGCGCATCGGTGATCTGCTCGGCAAAGTCGCCGTCGGCGGGCGATCCCATCAGGATGATCGCTTGTTTAGTCACGGTTTCCCCCTTATTCATCGAGAAAGGACTGCAATGCGGAGACGACACGTGGGCCGGCGGGGTAGTCGCCGGGCTCGAAGGCGCGACCGGTCAGGCCCTCAAAGAGCGCGATGTAGCGGCGGGCCGCCTCGGCGATCACGGCGGCAGGCAATGCAGGGGGCGGCCCATCGCCGCGGTAGCCCTGTTGGCCAAACCAGAGGCGGACGTACTCCTTGTCCCATTGGTCGGGTTGAGCGTCCTTCATCGTGTCGGCCCGCCAGAAGCGGCTGGAATCGGGCGTGTGCACCTCGTCGATGAGCATCAAGGTGCCATCGGGTGCCCGCCCGAACTCGTATTTGGTGTCGACCAGACAGAAGCCCGCCGCCGCCGCAAGCTCCTGCCCTCGCGCAAAGATATCGAGGGCGGCTGCCTGCACCGTCTGCCAGGTATCGGGATCGAGAAGGCCGCGTTCGACCACCTCGGCGCAGGTCAGGCGTTCATCGTGCTCACCCGGCCCGGCCTTGGTCGTGGGCGTGATGATCGGCTCGGGGAGCGGATCGTTCTTCTCGAGGCCGTCGGGAAAGGTGTAGCCGTAGACCTCGCGCTCGCCGGCGGCGTAGAGCGTCCAGAGCGCCGTCTTGGTCGAGCCCGTGATGTAGCCGCGCACGATCACCTCGACGGGCAGTGGCGTGCAGGCCCGGACGAGGCTGACGTTGGGATCGGGCACGTCGAGGAGGTGGTTGGCGATGATGTCCGCTGTGGCCTCGAACCAGAAGGCGCTCAACTGATTGAGCACCTGGCCCTTGTAGGGCAGGGCTGCGAGCACCACGTCAAAGGCCGAGAGACGATCGGTGGTGACGAAGAGGCGCCGCTCATCGGGCAGGGCGAACGACTCGCGCACCTTGCCGCCGGTACGGCCCCAGGGCCAGTCAGCCTTGAGCTCCAGAAGTGCATGGGGGATCATCTGCTCCAGGGTCGATAACTCGATCATCGGTCCTCCTTGTTGGCTTGAATATCAGGGCCGCGGTTGGGCCGTCTCAACTAGATCGATGCTGCGTAGGCGATGCCCTGCGTAAAGAGGGCCAGCCCGAGACGGCCCCGCTCGCCTCGAGTGCGACGTGGGTGTTGTTCGGGGAGGACGTGATCCTCGGGGTGAGGCATGAGCCCGAAGACGGTGCCGGAAGCGTTGCAGATGCCGGCGATGTCCGCGGTTGAACCGTTGGGGTTGTCCGGGTAGCCGACCGGGCCACCCTCCGCAGTGGTATAGGTCAACGCCACCTGGCCCGCGGATTGCAGGCCCGCGAGCGTGGCCTCATCGCGCGGCACGAAGCGGCCCTCGCCGTGGGCGACGGGACAGGTGATCCGCTGCGTGAGGTCGCGGGTGAAGACGCATGGGCTGTTGGGATCGGGTTGGAGCCAGACCCAGCGACACTCGAAGCGGTTGGAGGCATTACGGGTCAGCGTAGCCTGCGCCCTCTCCTGGGGCGGTCCCGGCAGCCAACCGCTCTTGACCAGGGCCTGGAAGCCATTGCAGATCCCGATCACGGGCTTGCCGGTCGCGACAAACTCCGCGAGTTCATCGTGAAAGAGCCAGCGCATATCGGTCGCCAGGAGCCGTCCCGCGCCGAGGGCATCCCCGTAGGAGAAGCCGCCGGGCAGGAGCAGCATTTGGTAGTCGTGGAGTCTCCTCGGATACTCGCGGAGCTGATTGACGTGCAGGACGGTCGGCAGCCCGCCGGCACGGGCGACGGCGAAGGCCGCATCTCCGTCACGGTTGGTGCCGGTGGCCTGCAGAATGAGTACGCGCGGTTGTGTCATGCTGGGTGTCCTCGGTCTTGCGTTTGGGGGCTAGACAATCTCGGCCCCCTGCCAGGCGGTCATCAGGTCGGCGGCCTCCAGATCGATGACCGGCTGCCTATGCAGGCCCGCGACATGCAGACGCGATCCGGCTGTAACGCTGCCGACCCGTGCGCAGGGATGATCGGCCAGCCGGGCCTCGAAGGCCGCGGCGTCGCCGGGGGCGACCTCGACCAGGAAGCGCGTGCTGCTCTCCGAAAAGAGAGCCGTGATGTCATCGTCGACATCTGCCGAGCGTGGGAGTGCGTTGAGGTCGAGTTCCATCCCGCGGCGCCCGGCGATGCACATCTCCGCGGCACTGACCGCGAGACCCCCCTCGGAGAGGTCGTGGATGGCGCGGACCTGTCCGGCGGAGATACTGCGATGGAGCGCACGCAGGAGGGTGAGAGCTGCAGGGACCGGTGCCGGCGGGATGCCGGCGAGGCCACCGTGCAACCGGTGGAGGAGCGAGCCGCCCAGCTCCGGGCGTGTCTCGCCGACCACATAGATGAGGTCCCCGGGTTGCTTGAGATCCATCGTGGCGGTGCGGTTCACGTCGGGCACAATGCCGATCGCCGAGATGAGGAGGGTGGGGGGGATCGTCCGCTTGTCACCGGCGGCGTCGACAAACTCGTTGTTCAGGCTGTCCTTGCCGGAGATGAAGGGGGTGCCGTAGGCAATCGCGGCGTCGTGACAGCCCTGTGTCGCGCGGACGAGCGCGCCCAGGCGATCGGGCAACGCCGGGTTGCCCCAGCAGAAGTTGTCGAGCAGCGCCACGCGGTCGGGATCGGCCCCGACGCAGACGACGTTACGCAGCGCCTCGTCGACGGCAGCCCACGCCATGGCGTAGGGATCGACCTCGCCGACGTGGGGAGTGAGGCCGCAGCCCAGGGCCAGCCCGCGGGCG
This sequence comes from Anaerolineae bacterium, assembly GCA_040774145.1. Lineage (GTDB taxonomy): Bacteria > Chloroflexota > Anaerolineae > B4-G1 > SLSP01 > PWVB01. The sequence goes on along the minus strand of JAXGUU010000022.1, from coordinate 16,843 downwards.
CCGGCGGTCATCAGCGGCTTGAGGACGGCGGCATCGGAAGGGCCGTCGTCCGTTACCCCGACCAGCGGTTTGACCACGGTGGCGCCCTGGACCTCGTGGTCGTAGCGCCGGATGACCTGCTCCTTGGAGGCCACATCGGGGTGGCGCAGTGCGCTCAAGAGCAGCGCCTCCAAGTCGTCCTCGCTCACGCCCTGGGGTCCCGGGAGGGCGGGCGCGGACCAGGTCGCCTGCAGCGTGAGCCGGGGCCATCCCTCGTGCACGAAAGCCATCGGCAGGTCGGCGACCACCTGTTCGCCGTAGCGGACGCGCAGCCGGCGGTCGTCGGTGAAGCGACCGATGACGGTCCACTCCACGTCGAAGACCGCGCAGATCTCGCTGAGGCGCTTGAGATGAGGTTCGGGCACGGCGAGCACCATACGCTCCTGGGCCTCGGACAGCCAGATCTCCCAGGGGCGCAGTCCCGGATACTTGAGCGGAACGTGCTGGAGGTCGACGTCGACCCCGGTGTCGCTACCGATCTCCCCCACCGCGGAGGAGAATCCGCCGGCACCACAATCGGTGATGGCGGTGTAGAGCCCCTCGTCGCGCGCTTGGAGGAGGGCATCGAGGACGGCCTTCTCGGTGATGGGATCGCCGATCTGGACCACGCTGCCGACGGTAGCGCCGGTCTCGTGTGTGAGCTCGGCGGAGGAGAAGGTGGCACCGTGCAAGCCGTCGCGCCCGGTCCGCCCTCCCAGGGCGACGATGCAGTCACCCGGCTGTGGATCGGTCTTGTGGGTGCCCTTGGGGGCTATGCCGACGCAGCCGCAGAAGACGAGCGGGTTGGCGACGTACCCCTCGTCGTAGAGGATCGCCCCGTTGACCGTAGGGATGCCCATCTTGTTGCCGTAGTCCTCAATCCCGGCGACGACGCCCTGGGCGATGCGTCGCGGATGCAGGGTGCTCTCCGGTACGTCGGCATCGGGCATCGTCAGCGGGGCGAAGCAGAGCACGTCGGTGTTGGCGATCGGGCGGGCCGAGACCCCCATCACGTCGCGGATCACGCCGCCGACGCCGGTGTTGGCGCCGCCAAAGGGCTCAAGGGCCGAGGGGTGGTTGTGGGTCTCGACCTTGAAGGAGACCTCATAGTCGTCATCGAAGTCGATGATGCCGGCGTTGTCGACGAAGGCCGAGCGGACCCAGGGTTTGGCGACCTGTTCGGTCGCCGCGCGGAGGTATGTCTTCAGCAGGCCCGGGATGCGAGCGTTGCCGCCCTCACCGACATAGTCGATCTCCGCCTTGAAGGTCTTGTGCAGGCAGTGTTCGGACCACGTCTGGGCCAGGATCTCCAGCTCGACGTCCGTCGGATCGCGGCCCGCCTCGCGAAAGTGCGCCCGGATAGCGCGCATTTCAGCCGGTGAGAGGAAAAGGACGCGCGAGACGCTGAGCCCGGCTAAGGCCTCATCATCCAGGTCACGCAGGGCGATGATCTCCACAGCGTCGCTCGGTGCGGCATCGGGCACGAAGGCCGGGGTTATCTCGCCTAGGGTATACGACTGGATGACCTCGTTGCAGAGCACCTCACGCGCGATGCGGTGCAACGTCGCCGGGTCGAGGTCGCCCTCGAAGCGGTAGCGGGTGCCTGTGGTGGCCGCCGCGAGACCCTGCACCCCCACGGCTCGGGCACGGTGGAGCAGGTGGGTGGCGACAGGGTCGGTGACCCCCGGGTGGAAGCCGACCTCGATGATGCCGTCTGCCCTTGCCGCTCCGTCTTCGGGCGTTGCGCCTGTTGGGGCGGGGAGTGACGCGACGCGATAGCGTTCGACGACGGGATCGACGAGGAGCTGCTCGGCGATCAGGCTCACCTGATCGTGGTCGAGATCCCCGCGCAGAAAATACAGATTGCTGACGTGAGCGGCGGATGGGCGATCGATGCCGAGGTGTGACAGTTGATTCAGGAGCTGTGCGGCGCGACCATCCGTCCCGGCGCACCAGAAGACCTCAACGCGGAATGCGCTTACCACGACACCTCCAGATACGCAGATACGGGGAATCCGGGCCCCTCAACTCCTACAGCTAGCGGTCGGTTCCTTGGCTGAAACCGAAATCAGACGCAAGGATCATACACCGGCTCTACGCGCTGTCAAGGTCGGTATCGGGGATCCCCAGGTGGGACCGGACGGCTTCGGTGGCGCGCGGTTGCAGATCGGGGGCATCCGCCTGGCACCAGCGGATCGCCGGGTCGTTGAGACGGAACCACGTGTACTGGCGGCGGATGAAGTCGTGCGTATCGAACTTGATGCGCTCGATGACGTCGGTCAGCGAGGCCTGTCCCGCGAAGAAGGGCCTGAACTGGGCGTACCCGAGGCCCGAGAGGGCCGGGAGCTCCCAGCCGTAGCCGCGCGCCAGGAGGTCCTTCACCTCGTCGAGCAGGCCTGCAGCGATCATAGCGTCCACGCGGGCATCGGCCCGGGCGTAGAGGGCCTCGCGATCCATCGTGAGACCGATGCGGAGGATGCGGTAGGGCGGGGGAGTGCGACGACGCAGAACCGAGAAGGGCTGCCCGGTCTTCAGCGAGACCTCCAGAGCCCGCACGACGCGCCGCACGTTACGCGGATCGATGAAGTCGGGGACGGCGGGATCGAGCGTCACCAGGCGTTGCCAGACGGCATCGGGATCCCCTTCGGCCTCGCGCTCCAACCGGGCCCGCAGGTCGGGATCCGGCGGTACCTCCGGCACCTGCCAACCCTCAAGAAGCGCGCGGACGTACTGCCCGGTGCCTCCCACGACGAGGGGCAGCCGCCCCCGAGCGGTGATCTGCTGGAGTGTCCGCCGGGCGAGCCTCAGGAACTGCGCCAGGCCGACCGTCTCATCGGGATCGGCGACATCGATCAGATGATGAGGCGCCTGCTCCCGCTCCTCGCGGGTGGGCTTAGCGGTGCCGATCTCCATCCGGCGGTAGAACTGGCGGGAATCGGCGGAGAGGATCTCCCCATCGAAGGCTCGTGCGAGGTGGATGCCCAGGGCAGTTTTGCCGATGGCGGTCGGTCCCACCACGGCAATGAGCGGGGGAAGCGAGCGCTGCTGATGGACGTGTCGATTGGCCACACCGGCGATTCTACCGGACCCGACTTCGAAGGCAAGGCAGGTCACATAGGCTTCCAGCGAAGGCACCGTGCGCCGGCAGCCTGGCGGCGGCGTCCGACGCCCCGAGACGGGGCTACCCGCCCCCCCCCTCGTCCGCGAGGGCCTCGTCCGCGAGGGCGCCGTCCTCGGGGTGGGCCGATCGAGCGGTCGGCCCTACGGATCGCAGACGTGAAGGCCGCGCAGATGGGTCGCATGGAGACCTTCCGGGAAGCTCGAGGGTCGGTTGCCCTGTGCGGGTGCAGGCGTCTGACGCGCCGGCTGGGTTGCGTGGGGGCTCACCCAGCTTCCCGGAAGGTGGCCGTCACGCGGCACACTTGCGCGTTGGGGGCACTGGGCTATGATGTTAGTGATGGGTTGGAAGGTCTCATAGGTCAACGCAGATGATGATGGAGGGTACCGGCATGTCCTACGCGATGTATTCGCAGCTTGATGATCGCTGGCAGCGCATTATGCTCGGCGAGAGCAGCACGACGATCGGCGCGAACGGCTGCCTGATCTGTGCGGTGGCCTCGGGACTGACCGACGTGGGCGTCCTGGTCGATGGCCTGCCCCCTGATCCGCCCCGCCTCAACCGCTGGCTGGCACGGGGCAAGGGCTATGTCGCGCCCCGCAACGCGACGAAAGAGCGCAACCTCTTCGTCTTTGACTCGTTGGGGCCGCTCGGCGTCAAGCTGGTGGAGTACATCGACGCACGCTCGAAGGCGGCGCCGGTCGAGAAGATCGAGAAGGCGCTGAGCGCCGAGGATCAGTTTGTGGCGCTTCATGTGGATTTCACGCCCGGCGGTGCCAATCAGCAGCACTGGGTGCGCGCCGTCGCCTGGCATGACACGGACGTTGAGATCATGGATCCGTGGATCAAGGGCGACGTGCAGACATCGTATCTGATGACGCGCTATGCCCTGCCCGCGTGGGATGGGCCTGAGCGGGCGATCTTCCGCATCGCGATCTATCGCAACGTCGGGGCCAAGGCCGCCTATCCGACGCCTTCACTGACGGGAAGCACGATCGTCCAGGACGAGCTCTACGACTATCCCTACTGAGCTGCCCGACGTCTAGGCGAGCTCGAGCGGTTCGTCATCCAGCGCGGGATAGAAGGTGATGCGCTGCAGTCTCCCTGCTGCATCGATGGCGAGCGCTACAAAGCTGAGCTGCCAGTTGAGTTGCTGTCCGACAGCGTGTGCGCCAAGGTATGAGCGGGCAACCAGCTCCATGCGAGCGCGTTTCCTCGCCGTGAGCGTCTGCTCCGGCGTGGGATAACTGCGGCCTCGCCGTGTGCGTACCTCGACGAAGTGGAGGTGCGCCTCTCGCTGAACGATGATGTCCACCTCTCCGTGGGCACAGCGCCAGTTCCTGTCAATGAGCCGGTATCCGTGGCGTTGAAGCGCCTCCGCTGCAAGCTGCTCGCCCCGCCGTCCCAGTCCCGTTCGATTGTCTACCATCGTGGGTTTGAGTCTAGTCGTAAGGGCCGGGGCGTCAACTGCAGGCTACGCCCGCACGTTGTAGGCGTGGTGAGCCTGGGCGGCCGGATGCCGGCACGAGACCTTCCGGGAAGCCAGGCGATGGGCTGGGCGGTGTGGGGACAGGTGCACGACCTCCTCGCTGCGTCGGGTGGGGGGCTCGGCGAGCTTCCCGGAAGGCGAGGGGGGTGCGTTGAGTTTCCGGAGCCGTGTGGTATCATGGATCCCTGAGTTAGGCAACACAATCTGTGTGACGTGGAAGGTGCTCAGATGCAGCGGTGGCTCAAAGGCAGCAAATGGTTGATGATCTTCGGTCTGGCCTTGCTCATCGTGGTGGGCGTCGTGGCGTGGATGGCAGATCCCGGAGCAACGACGCACGTCGCCACGCCGACGTTGTCGGTGACCTCGCTTCCCGCCGGGCCCTCTGAGACGCCGACATCGACGGCAATCCCCACCGAGATCCCTCCCACGTGGACACCGACGCCAAGCGCCACACCGACGCTCAAGCCGTCGCCGACTGCCACACTGACGCCCTCGCCGACGGCGACGCCCACGTTGGCCGCACTACCTCTGCCGAGCCATGGGACGCTGCCGGAGATCGCCGGCACGCCGGTCATCTCTTCATCGTTGCCGCAGCCTCCCCCGATGCCCTATGCGGAGCAGCCTGCCGGCACGGTCAACATCCTGCTCCTGGGGATGGATCGCGAGTGGGGGGAGAGTGCGGCGCGCACGGACGTGATGGTCATCGCCTCCATCTTCCCCGACGTGCCGGCGGTCAACCTGCTCTCGATCCCGCGGGATTACTACGCCTGGATCCCGGCATGGGGGCTGGACAAGATCAACACCGCCTACCTGCGCGCCGAGCGCGCCGGCTATCCCGGCGGCGGTCCGGCCCTCGTCAAGGATACGGTGGAGTACAACTTCGGCGTGCCGATTCACTACTATGCGATGGTGGACTTCCGCACCTATCGTACGCTGGTCGATGCCGTGGGGGGCGTCGACATCATCGTCGAGTGTCCCTTCCACGACACCTACCCGGACCCCGAAGTCCCCGAGGGACAGAGCGATATCGACCTGATGCCGGGTCTGCATCATCTGGGTGGGAAGCACGCGCTGTGGTATGTTCGCTCGCGGTGGAACACGTCGGACTTCGATCGCCACCGGCGGCAACAGCAGGTGCTCCTGGCGATCCTGCGACAGGCGCGGAGCGCGAATATGCTGATCCGCATCCCTGAACTGTGGGAGACCTACCGGCAGAACGTTGAGACGGATCTGGGGCTCAAGGAACTGGTGACCCTGGGCTCGGTCGCTATGCGGCTGGACGAGCGGGATATCCACAACTACTTCATTCGCGGCAGCCATATGTTGACAGGATGGACGGCGCCCAACGGCGGTGCCGTTCTGGTGCCTGACCTTGAGGTCGTGCACACCTATGTCCAGGACACGATGCGTCCACTGTCGACGAGTCGGGCGACGCAGCGGGCCTACCGCGTGAACGTCGCCAACGGCAGTTGGGGAACGCAGTTGGGAGATGTAGCAGCGTACCGGCTGGCTCTCGAAGGGTTCGAGGTCGTGGGCGTCGAGCGCGTTGATCCCGTCGTCCGCACCCAGGTGATCGACTACACCACGACGTCGAAAGGCTCGCCACTGTGGAAGCTGATCGGTATGTACCGGTTGCAGGACTACGATATCATCGCGCAGCCGACCGAGGATAGCCCCGTCGATTTCGAGATCGTCCTCGGATCGAACTACGATCCCTGTACGGCGACCTCTACAGCGTACTGGCAGCCAACGCCCACACCGACCGCCACGCCCGACCCGGGTGAGGCGCCGGTGGACGAAGCGCCCGTGGACGAGGCGCCCGTGGGCGAGGCACGTGGGGGCTAGGGCGCCCCCGCTCCTAAAGGGACCTGTAGGGCTTGGGGCGACCGGCCGCCCAAAGCCCGGGTCCTCTCCGCTACGGTGTGGTGTAGACGCCACCACAGCGGTAGAAGTTGGCGAGGTGCTCCTCCTCCGTCACCGAGAAGAAGTGGCTCCCATCCTCTTTGGTGCAGTCCACCATGAAGAAGTAGAAGCCGGTCTCTGCAGGCTGCGCGGCGGCTTGGATGGCCGCGAACCCCGGGTTGGCGATGGGCGCCGGGGGCAGGCCGAGGTTGCGATAGGTGTTGTAGGGTGAGGCGACCTCCAGGTCGTCGAAGGTGATGAAGCGCTTCCACCAACTGCTTTCATCCGGTCGGTACCCGAGCGCATACTGGACCGTGGGGCAAGATGCCAGGAACCAACCATCGCGCAGGCGGTTGTGGAAGACGCCGGCGATGACGGGGCGCTCCGCGTCGATGACGGCTTCGCGCTCGACGATCGATGCCAGCGTGATGCCTTCATAGAGCGTCAGACCGTGGGCGGTGAAGCTCTCACGTAGCTCCGGCGTGACGCGACGGGCAAAGTCCTCCAGCATGCGATCGATGAGGTCGTAGGCAGTCGCGTTGAGCGCCAGGCGGTAGGTGTCCGGGAAGAGGAAGCCCTCCAGCGTATGGGTCGGGGGAATCTCCGCGAGGAAGGGATAGTCCTGGAGCAGGTCCGTCTCCCGCCAGCCGGTCTGGGCCATCGACAGGAAGTCCTCACTCGCGATGCCGGTCTGCTGGGCCACCAGCTCGGCAACCTCCTCAAGGCGCTTTCCCTCCGGAATGGTGACCTGCTGGTCGGGTGCCTGGGCGGACTGCAGGGCTCGCGCGATCTCCGGGATCGTCATGGTCTGACGCAGGGTGTAGGTCCCGGCTTGGATGCCGGCATCGAGGCGCCGGTACTGCACATAGCGTCGAAAGAGTTCCGTGTCTGAGATGAGGCGTCTGGCCTTGAGATCACCCGCGATCTCCGCTACGCTCTGCCCGGGCTCGATGGTGAAGGTGATGGGGGCATCGTCGCTCCCCGCCGGTGTGTCGAGCGCGTCCCGTTGGCTCTCAATATAGGCCTCTAGATAGAGGGACTCGAGCGCGCAACTCATCAGGAAGAGCGCCATGGTGGCTAGCAGCAGTAGTTTGATTCCTCGTCTCATCGCTATGGGATTCCTTTCTTGGCCCTGAGCGTTCCACTCAGGCGTGTGCATCGAGATAGCTCTGCAGGATCACGGCGGCAGCCAGGGCGTCGAGCTGGCCCTTTTCGGGCGTCTTGCCCTGCGCCCTCAGGATCTCTTTCGCACGGTCGGTGGAGAGTCGCTCGTCCCAGAAGACCACGGGCACGGGCACCTTGGTCGACAGCTCCGCGGTGTAATCGCGCACCCATACCGCCTGATCCCCCTCATGGCCATCCATGTTGATCGGGAGCCCCACGACCAGGCTATCGATCTTGTGGTGCTCGATGAGCGCCAGGATGTGGTCGGCGTCGTGGTCGCGCGAGGTACGCTCGAAGATCTCCAGCGGTCGTGCTATGATGCCCCATGCGTCACTGACCGCGACGCCGATCCTCCGATCCCCAAGATCGAGCGCGAGATAGCGCATCGGCACGGGTCAGGGGGTCAGTTGCCCCGAGGTGATCTCGATCTGGGTGCGGATGGGAAGGAAGGGGATGCGAGGGAACCAGGATGGCGAGACGGTGATCTCGGCGGGTTTGGACAGCGGCAACGCGGACTGCAGGGTTGCTTGGGCTTCCTCGATCGGCTTCCCCTGGATTTCCTCTTGCACGGCCTGTGCATCGATCCTCGAGGAGGCCGTGCCGTAGGCGGTCAGATAGAAGGTGAAGCGGCCCGGGCCCACATCCTCCTCGGCGGCCTCGCCGATGGAGAAACGGGTGTCGATGAGGGTGTAGCCCTCGGGTAACTGGGTAGCGAGTTGGTGGTAGGCGACGGCCTGAGCGTCGCGCATCCGGACGGCATGGCCGGTCACCAGTAAACGCAGGGAAAGCCCCAGCACGTCGGTTCGCTCTCCCACCAGGTGTGTGTAGGCGACCTTGGGGGAGGCCTGGATGGTCAGGGATTGGCGTGGGAAGAACTGTCCCTGGGCCTGCGAGGCCAGATCCTGCAAGCCGTTGTAGGCCTGCGCCATCACCTGCTGAGCTGCCAGATCCCATGCGCGCTCGCGATCCTCCTGGGAGACCGTGCGGACGGTCTCGGTCTGCGCGCCGGTGATGGGCTCAGGATTGGTCGTGCGGATGGCAAACCCTGTCACGCCCTCGACCAGGTTGATCTGGTAGGCGTCGACGTTGCCACGCGGACCCTCGATGAGGGCCTGCACGGGAGCTTCGGCCTGACCGAAGGCCGGCACCGTGACGCCCTCGGTTGTCTCAAAGCGCACCGGATAGGAGCCGGCAGAGGTGCGCACGATCGTGCCCGCGGGCACCTGATAATCCTGACCGAGGAGGTTGGTGAAGAGAACGCGCCCGGTGGCGCGTCCGGAGACGGCGTAACCGCGCCCGCTGGTGACGACTTCGGCATAGCTCTCAAACTCGTCGCCGACACGCGTCGCCGGAATCGCGCTGCGCTGAAGATCGACCGTTTCCAGCTCGGGGTCAACCGAGACGGCGACGATGCGCGAGTAGGTGAGGGTCTGTGGCGTCAGCACGATGGTGGCCGACGGAATCGCCAGGAGCAGGGCCGCTGCGACGATGCCGATCACGATCACAAGAAGGGCCCCCTCGAGAGCGAGGAGCCAGGTCGGGGGGCGACGGACCGCGGGTTGCTTGGGGCGCTGCGGTTCGGGAGCCCACCATGGCGCCTTGGGTTTGTCCGGTTGGGTCCCATTCTTGAGCGCCGGGAAATGACCCTCCCGTGCAAGGTGCGCATGCGCCGCCGGCTCCGACCCGTAGACCGGGAACCCGACCTTACGCGCCAGGGTGCGCCGTGCCGGATCCTCGACGACCCAGGCGATCTCCCACCGTTTGTCGCGTGCCACCCGCGCCTGGACCTCAAAGTCCAGCGGGTGTGACCAACCGCGCTCGACGTCCCAGGGAAGGGTGATCAGCACGCGGTCGTCGTCGACACGACGTAGGGCTTCACGGAGGGTGTAGCGATCGTCCGACGCAGTGATGGTTATCGTCTTCACGGCGGGCAGTATGCCACAACTCGGCGATTTGCCAAGGTTTGCGCCCCTAGGATCAGATGAGGCCCTGACGCGTGAGGTCACTCACAGGGCGGATGGCGGCACGATCAGGGGCAGCACGACGTGAAATGCACTGCCCGGCAGGGCCGTTTCGTCGTGGCCCGCGCTTTCCGCCCAGATGCGGCCCCCGTGGGCCTCCACGATGCCGCGGGCCACGGTCAGCCCTAGCCCCGGGCCACCGCCCTTGAACTTCGTCCTGCCCGAGGAGTGAAGCGTGACCTCGCCCGTCCGGTAGAACTTGGTGAAGATCATCTCCAGCGCCTGGGGATCGATGCCGACACCGGAATCACGGACGATGATCTCGATGTAGCGATCACCGCCCTCCTGCTCCTCGGTCATATCCCGTCCTTCCACTGCGATACTGCCGCCATCGGGCGTGTACTTGATGGCGTTCGTGAGCAGCTCATTGAAGACTTTGGTCAGTGCATCGGGGTCGGCTTCGATCTCGGGGAGATCCGCGAGGCCCTGCGTGGTCAACGTGATGCGTCGCTCGTCCAAGGCCGGGGCGAGCCGTGAACGGAGCACCTCCACCAGAGAATCCACGGAGAGGGTGCTGCAGTTGAGGTGCAGGGTGCGATGGTCGATCTTGACGACGTCAAGCATGCTGTTCACGATGGTGTGGAGACGGTGCGCCCCGTTGACAATGCCCTCGACCTCCTTGTTGCGCAGCTCATCCTCGGCGATGACGGGATCGCTGCGCAGCATCTGGCTGAAGCCATGGATCAACGTCAGCGGCGTGCGGAGTTCGTGTGACACGACGGTGATGAAGTCGGACTTGTTGCGATCGAGCAGCTCGAGATGACGGTAGGCCGACTCGAGCTCCTCCGTCCGGGCGATCACCTCGCTCTCCAGACCCTCGTTGAGGCGGCGCACCTCGGCATAGAGCCGTGCATTGCGGATCGCAATGGCGATCTGATCGGCGAGAATCGTCAGCACCGTCACATCCGCATCTGAGAAGGCATCCGGACTCTCGCTCTGGATATCCAGCGCGCCGAGGCGTGTGGTGCCGACGCGCAGGGGCAGCGTCAGTTCGGCACGAATGTCGGGCAGGCGATCGGTCGGCAGGAAGACGGCATCCTGCTGGGCGTGATTCGAGAGGTAGGATGTGCCCGTGCGACAGACGCGGGCGATGATGCTGCGTGGTGCATCGAGGCGTATCGCGGCGTTGGGCTCAGGCACCGGCGTCGGGGTCCCGTATTGGCCGGCACGCAGCACGACCGACGCATCTTCCTCGCCGTCCTCTTCACGGATCATCCAGATGCCGGCAAAGGTGTAGCCGAACCGTTCGCGGATCAGGCTGAGGATCCGTGTGAGCAGCGCGTCGACGTCGAGGATCGACGTGATCCGATGCATTACCTCGGCGGTGGTCTCCAACCGCAGCGTCTGCTGCGACAGCGCCTCGTTGACAGCGGCGAGCTGTTGCACGACGGTCTCCAGCTCGCGGCGCTGGTGATAGAGGTCCAGGAAGACCCTGACCTTGCTGAGCAGCACGCGCGGCGAGACCGGCTTACTGAGGTAATCGACCGCGCCGCTGTCGTACGCCCTGTAGGGCTGATAGGCATCCGGCTCGTGGGCGCTGATGAAGATGATGGGCAGCGAGGCCGCCTTGGGTACCCGCCGGATCGACTCCGCCAGCGCATAGCCATCCATGCCGGGCATCCGCACATCGAGTAGCGCCACGAAGAGCTGCGGCTCACGCTCGACGATGGCCAGCGCCTCCTCGCCGGATCCGGCCTCGAAGGGCTCAACCTCCAGCGTGGACAGGCTGCGGGCCAGCATCCGCCGGTTGGACGGCAGATCGTCAACAATCAGGACACCGGGTCGGTTGTTTTCCATCGGCCTACGTCGGTCGCTGATCCTTCCGGGCGATCACGTCGTCGATCATCTGCTGCCAGTACTTCGCGAGGAAGGGGGGATGTTTCATACTGTCGAGCACGTAGGAGCGGGAGGCTCGGGAGAGATCCAGGACCGCCGTGAGCATCTCCTCCTGGTAATAGCCCGCCTCCGCGAGAGGAATGCCGCTGGGCTCGCGGATGAAGGACGAACCACTGGAGGTCTGTTTGCCGTCCGGTGACTCGCCGATGGTGTTGGCGACACAGTGGAAGATCTTCGAGTTGGGCCCCACGGGCTGCTGCGCCCGACCCGAGGTGCGCTTCCAGGTCACGGCCTCGATCTCGTCTGAACTGCATGAGGGTTGAAACAGGATCTGCGCGCCTGCCATCGCCGGAACCCGGTAGAGCTCGGGATGCCTGCCGTCACGACAGATGACGAGGGTGCAGAGGACGCCCTCGATCTCGAAAAGCGAGAGCTTGTCGCCCCCGCGGCAATAGGTTTTCTCGTCGCGCCCTGCCATGTTCACCTTGGCGTATTCGTGGACGATCTCGCCGCGGCGATCGATGACGTGGGCCAGGTTCAGGAAGCGGTCCTCTGTCTTGCGGATGGTGCCCACGATGGCCCAGATGTCGTGCTCGCGAGCGGCGGCACACGCCTGGTCCAGAGCCTGGCGGACCACGCGTTGATCCAGCTCGATGACGTAGGGGAAGTAGTAGCTCGTCAGGTTGGCTTCGGGGAAGAGCACCACCTGACTGCCGGCAGCTGCCGCGCGCTCGATATAGTGAAGCGTGCGCTCGAGGTTGAACTCCAGGGACTTGGCCCAGTGCATCTGGACACACGAGACCTGCAGGGTGTCTCTCATGCGCGATGTCCTTTCCTGTGGGTGAGCCTCTCAGCCGGCTCAGGTCGATCCCAGCCGTTCGCCGCCGTCGACCACGATGACCTCGCCGGTGATGTACTCCGCCTCGATCAGGAAGCGCACGGCACCGGCCACGTCCTCGGGCGTTCCCCAGCGACCCTTGAGGGTGCGTCCGGCGATGGCGTCGGCCTGATCCCGGCTGTAGTCAGGGGGCGGCAGGACGGGTCCGGGGGCCACGGCGTTGACGCTGACGTGGGGCGCGAGCTCGACCGCCAGTTGGCGCGTCAGGGCAAGGAGCCCGGCCTTGCCGACACTGTGGGCGATGTAGCCGCGGAAGGGCTTCCAGGCCGAGAGGTCGACGATGTTGACGATGGCCCCCTCACCGTGCTCGATCATCATCGGCGCTACCGCATCGGAGAGGGCCATCGGGCCGTCGAGGAGCACGCTCAATACGCGTCGCCAATCGGAAAAGTCGCCCATCGGCAGCGGCGTCTTGCGCCAGATGGAGGCGCTGTTGACCAGGATATCGACGCCGCCAAAGCGTTCGGCTGCGGCTGCCACCAGCGACCGCGCCGCATCGATGTCGCCGACATCGGCTTGCACGGCAAGCGCGTCGACGCCCAGCGCCCGTGCCTCGGCTGCCGTCTCGCGGGCTGCCACGTCCGAGCTGTGGTAGTTGATCACGACGTTGGCTCCGGCTCCGGCAAGGGCGATCGTGATGGCTTTTCCGACACGATGCGCACCACCGGTGATCAGGGCCGTCTTGCCTGTGATGTCCATGGTTGCCTCCTGTGGGTGGCCGGTATACCAAGTCGACACGCCGTCTGCCCGCTACTATAGTCCCGCCACCAAGGGTGTCAATGTTGACAGGACCGGGGCTTTGAGTACACTCATATTTCAAAGACAATGATCAATCTATCTCGTCTCGGCGCGCCCTCGTGCGTCCGGATGCGGATAGGGCCAAGGAGGATGTCAAGGATGGCTAACCAATCGACCCGGACTCAGACCCTGGGGTATCCACGTGTGGGCAGGGATCGTGAACTGAAGCGGGCTCTGGAGCGTTACTGGCGTGGGGAGAGCGACGCTGAAGAGCTGATGGCGGTCTTCTGGGCCGTTACCGAGGACGCCTGGGTCACTCAACGTGACGCAGGGGTGGACCATATCGGCGTGGGCGGCGAAACGCTCTATGATCACGTGCTCGATTGGGCCGTGCGTTTCGGACTGGTGGCGGAGCGCTTTCGGCAGCTAGCGGGCCTGGAGCGGACTTTCGCGATGGCGCGTGGCTTACCCGGCATCGCGGCCCTGGAGATGACGAAGTGGTTTGACACCAACTACCACTACCTGGTGCCGGAGATCGAGGCCGGAACGGCACCTGTTGCGGCCTTTGATGACTTCCTGGCGCTGGTCGGGCGGGCGCGAGAGGTGGTGGGAGATCGCGCGGTTCCGATGATCCTGGGCCCGGTGACGCTGTTGCGGCTCTCGCGGCTGTCCCAGGGACCTGATGAGGCGCTTGACGCGCTGCTCCCGCTTTACCGTGAGCTGCTGGGGGCCCTGGCTGCGATGGGCGTCGCCGAGGTCCAGCTGCATGAACCGGCCCTGGTGCTCAGCGGCGCCGGCGAGATGCGCGGGGCCGTCGAGACGACGGTGGCTGCCCTCTCCGACCTGGGCGTGAGGCTGAATCTGGTCACCTATTTCGACGATCTGGGGGACGCTTACGGTTGGGTGGTGGAGCTGCCCGTGGACGTCCTGACGCTGGACTTCACGCGCGGCGACAACGCTGCCTTGATCCGTGACCACGGTTGGGCCGAGGGCAAGACGCTCGCGGCGGGCGTCGTCGATGCGCGCAGCGTGTGGCGGGTCCGTCCCGGTGAGATCTCGGGCCTGCTGTCCGAGTTGCGCTCAGCGGTCGCTGCCGCCGAGGGAGCCGAGCTGCGGATCAGCACGTCGGCCTCGCTGCAGTTTGTGCCCCATACGACGGCGCGCGAGACGGCGTTGGACGGGGCGTTGCGCGGCGTGCTTGCCTTTGCCGATGAGAAGCTCGATGAGCTGCAGGCCCTTGCCGGCGATGATCTTCGTGATGCGGATGCGGCGTGGGCGGCCTTCCACGCCTATGCGCCCGCCGATGCGTCGGTGGCAGCGCGCATCGCGGCGCTCGACGAGGATGAGTTCCGTCGTTCCCTGGCCTATGCCGAGCGGCGTCCCCATCAAGTGGCCTTGCCGAGCTTGCCGATGACGACGATCGGTTCCTTCCCGCAGACGCGCGAGGTGCGCCGGTTGCGTGCCCGCTACAGCCGCGGGGAGATCACGGAGGCCGCGTATCAAGCCGGCGTCGACGCGTTCATCGCCTATACGGTGGGTGTGCAGGATGGGCTGGGGCTGGACATGCTGGTGCATGGCGAGTTCGAGCGTACGGACATGGTGGAGTACTTTGCCCAGAAGCTCAAGGGATTTGCCTTCACCCAGCACGGTTGGGTGCAGAGCTTCGGTAGCCGCTGTGTACGTCCTCCGATCATCTATGCCGATATCTCGCGCCCCGAGGCGATGACGGTGCGCGAGTTCGCCGTCGCGCAGTCGCTGACCGAGAAGCCGGTCAAGGGCATGCTGACCGGTCCCGTGACGATCATCAATTGGTCCTATCCGCGGGTGGACATCTCCAGGGAGGAGATCGCCTACCAGCTTGGGTTGGCGCTGCGCGACGAGATCGCCGATCTCGAGGCGGCAGGGGCGCGGGCCATCCAGGTGGACGAGCCCGCGTTGCGCGAGGGCCTGCCCCTGAAGCGCGAGCGGTGGGAGGGCTATCTCGGATGGGCGCTCAGAAGCTTCCGGTTGGCCACAGGGAAGGCGCAGCCCGAGACGCAGATCCACACGCATATGTGCTACTCGGAGTTCGGTGAGATCCTCTCCGCCATCGATGAGCTGGACGCCGACGTGATCTCCATCGAGAACGCCCGGAGCGACGACGCGACGCTCGAGTCGCTGGCAGTCTACGGTTACCCGCGCGAGGTGGGGCCTGGGGTCTATGACATCCACAGCCCGGTGGTGCCGACCGCCGCGTTCATCCGGGAGAAGCTGCGCTCCTTCCTGCAGCACCTGCCGCCCGAGCGCATCTGGGTCAATCCGGACTGCGGGCTCAAGACGCGGACCTGGGCCGAGGTGCTGCCGTCGTTACAGCATATGGTCGAGGCCGTGCGCACCCTGCGCTCGGCCCTGGCGGACGCCGAAGGGTAGGCCTGGAGGTCAAGGTGGGCGACGCGAAGGCGTTCCTGCAGCGACTCGATGAATCCCGCGCTCCGTTGTTGGCGGATGGCGCGATGGGGACGATGCTTCACACACGGGGTGTGGCGTTCAGCACCTGTTTCGATGCGCTGAATCTGACCCAGCCCGCCGTCGTGGCCGAGGTGCACCGGGCCTACATCGACGCCGGCTCGGAGATCATCCTGACCAACACCTTCGGGGCCAACCGCTACAAGTTGGCCGAACACGGGCTGGTCGAGCAGGTGGCCCAGATCAACGCGGCGGGCGTCGCGCTGGCCCGGCGCGTGGTGCTGGCCTCCTTCCGTGATGTCGTCATCGCGGGGGATGTGGGGCCGCTGGGCGTGCGGCTGGCCCCCTACGGTCGGGTCCAGCGCTCTCAGGCACGTGAGGCGTTCGCGACGCAGGTGGACGCCCTGGCCGATGCCGGGGTCGACCTCATCGTGATCGAGACGATGAATGACCTGCAGGAGACGTTGGTGGCGGTCGAGGCAGCCCGGGAGGTCTGCGACCTCCCGGTGGTCGCCTCCATGACCTTCACGCGCGACGACCGCACCGTGCTGGGCGATGCGCCGGCGACTGTGGCGCAACGCCTTCACGAGGTTGGGGCCGACATCATCGGCGTCAACTGCTCCGGCGGTCCGGTGCAGCTGTTGCGCATCCTGGAACAACTGCGCGCTGCGGTGCCGGGCGGACGCTTCTGGGTGAAGCCGAACGCCGGTTGGCCCGAGCAGGTGATGGGACGCATTCGTTATCCGGCGAGCCCGGAGTACTTCGGCGACTACGCGTGGCTCTTTGCCCAGGGAGGCGCCGACGTCATCGGGGGATGCTGCGGCACGACGCCGGCGCACATCGCGGCGATGCGCGCGGCGCTCGACGGAGGCCCTCCCGAGGTCGTCCGGGCGACCGCGGATCCGCTGCCGCTGCCGGTCGCGGGCGTCGACACGGCGCCGGATCAGCCGTCGTGCCTCTCGCAGAAGCTGGCGAGCGGTGCCTTCGTCCGTGCCGTCGAGATGGACCCGCCTCGGGGTCTGTCGACGCATCGGCTGCTGGCGGGCGCGGCGCTGCTGCAAGAGGCCGGCGCCGACGTCATCAACGTGGCCGATAGCCCGATGGCCCGCATGCGGATGAGCCCCTGGGCCGTTTGTGCGCTGCTCCAGGAGAAGCTGGGGATCGAGACGACGCTGCACTTTCCGATTCGCGGGCGCAATCTACTGCGCGTGCAG
>JAXGUU010000021.1:0-22943 GCA_040774145.1 Anaerolineae bacterium | reverse complement strand
GTTGATGAAGACGATCCTGGGACTCAACCGCCCCATCAAGGGCAAGATCGTCTTTGAGGGTGAGGATCTGAGCGAGCTGACGGCGCGCGACCTGCAGAGCTACCGCGGCAAAGTGGGTTACGTGCAACAGGATCCCTATGGTGCGCTGCCGCCCTTTATGACGGTGGAGCATATCCTGGCGGAGCCCATGATCATCGCGGGCATCACCGACCCCAAAGAGCATGAGCAGCGTATCCGGGACGTAATGACCGAGGTCAAGATGACCCCGGTCGAGAACTTCCTGACCAAGTTCCCGCATATGCTCAGCGGCGGGCAGCAACAGCGGATCGTGATCGCCCGAGCGATGATTCTGAATCCTCGCCTCATCGTCGCTGACGAGCCTGTCTCGATGCTCGACGCCTCGGTCCGCGTAGAGATTCTCAGACTCCTGGAGAGACTACAGGAAACCCACGACCTCGCGGTCATCTACATCACCCACGACCTCTCCACCGTACGCTATTTCTCGGATCACATCTTCGTGATGTACGCAGGAAAACTTGTGGAGCGAGCCGAGGTGAACGCACTGCTGCGCAATCCGCTGCACCCTTATACCCAGGCGCTCCTGGAGGCCACACCTGACCCGGACTACAAGAACGCCCTGACCCATAAAGAGCTACCGCCAGGGGAGCCGCCCAGTTTGGTGAATCCACCTTCAGCGTGCCGATTCCATCCGCGATGTCCTTACAAGATCGAAGGCCTATGTGAAGTGCAGTTGCCCCCGGACTTCGAACCGGAGCCCAACCACTTTGCGGCCTGCTGGTTGTATCGCTGAGATGTAGGGATGTGTGAGGCAAGCTAGCGTATGAGACACCTTACCGTGTCGGGTCAAGTCTGGTGTGTGGTTGCGCCTCGGGCGTTGTGCCGAGGCCACCTGGTTCTGCGCCGGCTTGCCCGACGCGGCTTTTGGGGGACGCAGATATGTTAATGGGAAATCCCCGCCGGATGATCCTTATCGGCTTTGTTCTGGTCGTGATAGGGGCGGCCCTCCCGCTGTTGATGATCCTCGATATGATTCGGACGACCTTCCTCCTGTCCCTCGTTGCCCACGGCGCCTCGGTGAGTGGGCTGTTTCTGGGTTTCATCGGTACGCTGATGATCGTCAGGGTCAGAAAAGAGAAGGATTCGAAGGATCGCTTCGGCCCCTTGCCGTGGTCCGATGACGTAGACCCCCGGCGCTGAGATACGCTCCAGCCATGCCCATGGGACGCTCTGCTGTCCCGCCACGCTAGATGAGGTAGGGAGATGAAGGAAAAGGGGCGGATTCGGACACTGAGTCTGATCGTCTTCTCGATCGGCGTTGTGCTGGGCAGCCTCATGATCGGGGTCGCCGTCTGGGGGGATCTGGAAGCCACCCTCTTCAACCCCGGCATCCAGGAGGAGGCGCGTCTGGGCCGGTTGCGCTGCCCGGTGATCCTCACCACGGCCCAAGAGACCGGGACGATCGGCGCTCGCATCAGGAACACACTCGACCACACAACAAGCTTCTTTTCGCGCGCGCGCATCAGCGAGGGCTACCTGACGCTGATGCGTGAGGAGACAGCGCAGGTCTCCCTTGCCCCCGGCGAGTCAGCACGCCTGGAATGGCAGGTCAGGGCGGAAGATGCCGCGTTCGACCGCATCATCTTCTTTCGCCTGACGGTGATGGGAGGGTACCCGCTCCCCACCCGGCAGGGCACCTGCGGCATCGTTCTGCTTGACTTACCCGTCCTGACGGGGGGACAGGTCTACGCACTCGGCGTCGTCCTCAGCCTAGCCGGCACGATTGGGGGGTGCGCGATCTGGATTACCCAGTATTCGCAGCGAATGGATCTCGAGGTACAGGTCACCCGCATCATGATCCTCCTGACCGTCGCTCTCATCAGCGGGATCATCGTGAGCTTTCTGGGCTGGTGGGCGATCGGCCTCCTCGCCCTCGTCGTTATGTTGCTGAGCATCGGCGCCTTCATCAGCTATCTGAGCCAGTAGCGTCCAACACCCAACCGGGCACGGATTGACGCTCCTGATCCGCGCCAAGGAGCCACTTTCATGAACCGGATCAGTGTCGTGATGCCTGCAACGACACGTAGCGGCCTCTCACGCATGCTCAAGTATGTCCTCGTCCGCGCGACGACCCTACTGCTCACAGTCGTCGCTGCCGTCTATCTCACCATCCTCATCGCCAATTTCGGCGGTCAGATCAATGCCTTCATCAGAGCCGACATCGACTTTGCGGTCGGTCTGAGCATGCGGGATATGCGAGGCATCACGACCGAGGAAAGGGCAACGATCGCGGAGGGTCTCACACGCAACATCTACGCTGAGAAGCATCATCTCATCCTCCAGCCCCTTGGACTCCTCATGCTGCTGAGCTTCGCCTTTGTGATGCTCGGCATATCACTGGAACGGCGCACCAAGACCAGGCTGGGGTTCAGGTAGTCCATGGGCGCGGGTTACATCGTCCGGTCGCCAACTTAGCGTATAATGGGTCTGCAGTAGATGTCTATGTGACTGAAGAAGGAGTGGACTCTATGACCAGAGGAGTTGAGAGGGCGCTGGGAATTCTAGTTATGCTGAGCCTGGCGCTCAGTGCATGTGCCACACCCACGCCTATGACGATCATCGAGACCGTCGTGGTTGAGAAGACCGTTGAAGTCGAGCGGGAGCCCGATGTCACCAGAGAGGTCGAGGATGAGTCAGAGACCCCCACGGAGACCAGCAAGACGCTGGTCATCTGTATGGAGAATGAACCCGACAGCTTGTACAGATACGGGAATCCCAATGCTGCGGCAGCTCTGGTCCAACAGGCGATCTACGACGGGCCCATCGACAATCGCGGCTATGCCTACCACCCGGTGATCCTCAGGAAACTCCCCAGTCTCGACGATGGGGATGCGATCATCAGAACCGTGACCGTTCAGATCGGCGATATCGTCGTTGACGCTAACGGCAACCCGGTCGAGCTTCTCGAAGGTACGCCCATCCACCCCTCAGGGTGCCGCCAGGCTAACTGCATGATCGAGTTCGACGGCGTGCCTATCGACATGGATCAGATGGTGGTGACGTTTGAATTGATCGAGGGACTGACGTGGTCGAACGGCGATCCTCTGACCGTTGACGACTCCATCTACAGCTTCGAGCTCAACGCCGACTTCGACTCACTCGCCAACCGCTACAGCGTCGACCGCACCGCCTCCTACGCCGCATCAAGCAACACCACCGTTACGTGGACGGGTGTACCGGGCTACGTCGACGATCTCTATTTCACCAACTTCTGGCACCCCTTCCCCCGCAGGCTATGGCAGGACGAGCTGGGCTTCCAAGCGGCTGACCTGCTCGAAGTCCCGGAGAGCACACGCGAGCCGATGGGCTGGGGACCTTTTGTCGTCAACAACTGGGTGAGCGGCAATCACATCACGATGACCGGAAACCCGTATTACTTCCGAGCCGATGAGGGATTGCCCCACCTGGACACCGTCATCTTCCGCTTCGTGTCAGATCCCAACGCTGTGATTGCCCAGTTGATCTCCGGCGAGTGTGATATCGCCATAGAGTATCCCGCGCTGATGGATTACGCCGAACTCCTCCTGCAGCTGGAGCAGGAAAACGTGGTCAAGCCGGTCTTCACCACCTCGGCGGTCTGGGAACTCGCCGGCTTCGGAATCGACCCGGCACCCGACTACGAGCGTCCGGACTTCTTTGGGGATGTTCGCGTCCGTCAGGCGATCGCTATGTGTCTGGACCGCCAACGCGTTGTCGACGAGCTCCTGTACGGTCGCTCGGTTGTGATCGACTCCTATGTGCCGCCGGCGCATCCGCTGTATGCCGATTCCGTGAGCGAGTGGTCCTATGATCCTGAAGCAGGCAGGGCCCTATTGGAAGAGGTCGGCTGGCTCGATGCAGATGGTGAGGGTATCCGCGAGGCCAGTGGTGTGGACGGCCTCGCGGACGGCACCCGCCTTGAGTTCAGCTGGCAGTCAACGGGCCTGCCCATCCGTGAGGCTTATCTGCAGCTGTTCCGGCAGAACCTAGCCGACTGTGGCGTCGGCGTTGACCTTGAGATCCTGCCGACGGAGGACTTCTATGCCGACGGCCCCGCGGGTACCCTCTTCGGTCGCCGCTTTGATATGGCCTCGCTCGCCTGGATGGCCGACGTGATCCCCCTGTGCGATCTCTACCTGAGTTCCAACATTCCCACCGATGCCAACGGCTGGGACGGCAGCAACAACGCCGGATTCAGTTCTGAGACCTATGACGAGCAGTGTCTACGCGCGATCTCCGCGCTGCCCGGCACCGTGGACTTTATCGAGGGACATCGGGAGTCACAACGCATCTTCGCCGAGCAACTTCCCGCCATCCCCCTATTCCTCCATCTCAGCCTCGCGGTCACACGCGAAGAGGTCCAGGGCTTCGCCGCAGACCCGGTGGACACGTCAGGCCTATGGGCTATCGAGGCCTTCGATCTGGAGTAAGAGGGATCAGTGAGGTCCCCGATGCGAACGGCGCCGCGATCTATCATGGCGCCGTTCGCGGCTTCTACAGGGTGCCTCATCGCAGTCGACCGACGAAGGGGATGATGTGCAGACATTGAGGTATGACCAACCCATTCTGGAGGTCCGCGGACTCAAGACCTACTTCAACACCAAGAGCGGCACCGTCAAAGCTGTCGACGGCGTCGATTTCGATGTGCACCGTGGCGAGATCGTGGCCCTGGTCGGCGAATCCGGATGCGGCAAGAGCGTGACCTCGCTCTCGATTATGCAGTTAGTGGGTGACCCGGGCAGAATCGTCGCCGGACAGGTCCTCTTCAACGGCGAGGATCTCCTCAAGCTATCCGAATCTCAGATGCGCCTGCTGCGCGGGGATCGGCTCTCGATGATCTTTCAGCAGCCGACGTCCTGCCTGACCCCTGTCTACAGAGTGGGGGACCAGATCTCGGAGGTCTTGGAGGTCCACCGAGGCCTCGACAAAGGTCGAGGATGGGAGAGAGCCGTGGAACTGCTCCAGATCGTCGGCATTCCCGAGCCCGAGAAGCACGTCCACGCCTATCCGCACGAACTCTCGGGCGGGATGGCACAACGGATCATGATCGCGATAGCCCTTGCGTGTGAGCCGGAGCTGCTCATCGCCGACGAGCCGACCACAGCGCTGGATGTCACGATCCAGGCCCAAGTCCTCGACCTGATGCGCGGTCTCCGTGAGCAGCTCGGCACCTCGATCATCTTGATCACCCACGACATGGGCGTCGTCGCCGAGATGGCCTCCCGCGTCTCCGTGATGTACGCCGGGCGCATCGTCGAACAGGCGAAGGTGCAAGCCCTCTTTGATGATCCCCTGCATCCCTACACTCAGGGTCTGTTGGCCTCCATTCCGGTCAGCGGTGTCGTTAGGAGGCGCCTCGATACCATCACCGGCTCTGTGCCGGATCTCATCGACCTTCCACAGGGATGCAAGTTCGCCCCACGATGCAAGGCCAGAATCGAGCACGGTCTTCAGATCTGTACGGAGCGCGAACCCGACCTCATCGAGAGCAAACCCGAGCACCTGGTCCGCTGCTGGCTCTATCAAGACCCCAACGGCGAGGGATCAGGTTGAGCGCGAAGTTGGACAGACGCCAAGACCATCCGGATGACCTGGTCATCGTCCAAGATCTGGTGAAACACTACCCCGTGCGTACCGGGGTGTTACGGCGAGTTACCGCACACGTCAAGGCGGTAGACGGGGTGAGCTTCACCATTCGACGTGGAGAGACGCTGGGCCTGGTGGGGGAGTCCGGCTGCGGAAAAACGACGCTGGGCAGGACCCTTTTGCGGTTGATCCCTCCTACGTCGGGCTCGGTGATCTTTGAGGGCCGTAATCTCTTTCAGCTCAACGCCCAGGAGATGAAGGAGATCCGCAAGTCGATGCAGATCATCTTCCAGGACCCCTACTCATCGCTCAATCCTCGCATACCCATCGGCGAGAGCATCATGGAGGGGTTGATCGTCCACCGCATCGGCACACCACAGGAGCGCCAGGAACGCGTTGTCGAGCTCCTGCGGCAGGTCAATCTGGAGGAGCACCACGCAAGGCGCTATCCCCACGAGTTCTCGGGAGGCCAGCGTCAACGCATCGGTATCGCCCGCGCCCTCGCCCTCGATCCGAAGTTCATCGTTGCCGACGAGCCGGTGTCGGCGCTGGACGTCTCAGTCCAAGCGCAGGTGCTAAACATCCTAATGGACCTCCAAGAGCAGCTCGACCTCACCTATCTGTTTATCGCCCACAACCTGAGCGTGGTCGAACACGTCAGCACCCGAGTCGCGGTGATGTATCTCGGCAAGATCGTCGAACTCACAGGGCGGCCACAGCTATTCGCCATGCCCATGCATCCCTATACCCAGGCGCTGATGTCGGCGATTCCGGTCCCCAACCCGCGACTGGCGGGATCCCGCGACCGCATCATCCTCGAGGGCGATGTCCCAAGTCCCATCCACCCGCCACCGGGCTGCCATTTTCATCCCCGCTGTCGCCACGCGATGAACGGGCTCTGTGATCTGGAGGAGCCACCCCTCAAGGATTACGGTGAGGGTCACTGGGTCGCATGTTGGTGGGTCGAAAAGGAGGTCGGTTGACACGTCGGGCGTGAAGATAGCGCCGGTGGCGCGCAGCCTATCCCCCTTCCGAACAGGGCAGCTATCCGGCAACGCTTCGCTTCACAAGTTGCGCAAAGCAAGTTATAATCTTGTTGGGAGGATCATCTATGACCGGCAAACGCCCGAGGCTCTTGAGTCGCCTGCTCATCCTAGCCCTGGTGGCTGGGCTGATTTATTGGTGGGCGAACGCGCTGACGAATGAGGACCCCCTCTGGTTCCTTAGGTCGTTCAAAGCTCAGGCCGATTGGATCATCGTCTATTGGGATGGGGATGTCGCGATGTGCTTCCCGGGGGATTCCGAATACGATGCGGTCATGGAGACATTTGCCGACGCGATCGGTCACTGGTCAGGGTACGCAGGCGACGCCGATCTGCCTGAGGAGATCCTCGAAAGCTATCGTAACCAAGGGCGTCTCCTGGAGCTCCACTACAATCAGCCGGTGCGAGTCCATACACGGCATCTCTACCCGCCATCGAGCACCTTCTTCGTGCCGCTCGCGGGCACCCACGCTAGCCGGCGTGCGGTCTTTGCCGGACTGACCGATACACCGCGAGTCGGCGGTCTGATGCTCAGCGAAGCGCGATTTGAGGCCTTGCACGAGGCCGTTGAGGCGGTCGTTCGCCACCACCAGCTCCAGGGGCGCGCGGCACCTCTCGACCGATCTATGCGCATGAACAAGTTATGGATATAGCACCTAACGAACAGCTATGTCACTGCATCCGCTGATCACGACGTGGTCCCAGGCACCGTCGGCGACGGATCATTGGGATGCCTCGCGTCCTCGCATCCTGATCGTCGACGACGAACCGGAGATGATCAAGCTGATCGAGGATGTCCTGGCGATGATGCCCAGTGAGATCCTCGTCAAGCAGGATGGAGACTCCGCCTTACGGCTCTTACACAGCCAGGTCGCCGAAGGGCATCCTGTCGACATCGTTCTACTCGATATTATGATGCCCGGTGAGGATGGTTTCCACATCCTCGCCAGGATGAAAGCCGACCCCGAGTTACAGCAGATCCCGGTGATCCTGATCACCGGTCTCAACTCCATCGCGGCTAAGACTCGTGGATTGGAGATGGGGGCCGACGACTATATCATCAAACCCTTCGATCCACAGGAGCTTCTCGCCCGCGTCGGTGTGGTCGCCAGAATCCGCAGAACCGAACTTATGCTTCGCCAGCGCAACCAAGAGCTCGCGGCGTTGGACGAGATCAATCGCACGATCTCCTCGAGCCTGAACCTCGACGAGGTCTTGGTCGCTGCGCTCAATGGGTTGGGACGACTCGTGGACGCCGATGCCCTGGCGGTGTTGCTAGTCGACGAGGAGACCGATGATTGGGTTGTCCGCGCCGCTCACACTCCGGTGGGCATTTGGCTGGAAGGCAGGTTGATCCCCCAAGACGATCCTTTGCTCCGCCAGGTCGCCGGCGAGATACGTCCGATCCTAAAGCGGCGTATGACGTCGGGATTCTGGTGCCGAGCCCTTGAACTCGCCCCGCTGGATATCCTTTGCGTGCCCCTGATCAAGAACGAGGAGGCGGTCGGGTCGCTCGTCGCACTCGGGCGCGGCGACACACTTCGCGAACAGGACATCACGCTTGCCGAGCACGTCGCAGCCACCCTCGTGATTGCCGTAGAGAAAGCATGGCTCTTTCACGACCTGGAGGCCTTTGCCGATGAGGTGGAGCGCTCGCAGAACCAACTGATTCAGGCCGAAAAGATGGCAGCGGTGGGGCGCCTGACGGCCTCGTTGGCGCACGAGATCAACAATCCTCTCCAGGCGATCCAGAACAGCCTTCACCTGGCGTCCCACAAGGGGCTGGATGGAGACCAGCGACAGCGCTTTCTGGAGATGGCTCAGAATGAGATCAACCGTCTCGTCCAGATCGTCCATCGCATGCTGGACTTCTACCGCCCTTCATCGGCTATGCAGCCCTTGGACGTCAACAACCCGGTACAGGACGCCCTCGCCATCGCCAGCAAACGACTTCAACAGTCGCGCATCCAGGTCGAGTCACGTCTCAATCCACGGCTGCCCCTGGTGCGCGGCACGGCCAATCAGCTTACCCAAGTCTTCCTCAACTTGATCATCAATGGGATCGAGGCGATGCCTGAGGGGGGAACCCTATGGGTGGGAACGGCCTATCATGCCGAAGCCCGGCAGGTCGTCGCAGCATTTCGGGATAGTGGGACGGGCATTCCGGCAGAGATTCGTGATCACCTGTTTGAACCTTTCCACACCTCGAAACCCACCGGAACCGGGCTTGGACTGGCGATCAGCTACGGGATTGTCGAGCGCCACAACGGGACGATCGAGGTCGAGAGTCCGCCCGGTGGCGGAACAACGTTCATCATCCGTCTTCCAGAGTACCTAGACCCCGAGGGAAAGTGAGCTATGGAGACCTACGCGAGGATTTTGATTGTCGATGATGAGGCAGCAGAGCGCATCACCCTGGGGGAGGTGCTCCGACTGGAGGGCTACCAGGTCACGCTGGCAGCATCAGGCGAGGAGGCCCTGACCTTAGCTCAACAACAGACGGCCCCTTTCGATATCGCGATCCTGGATCTCAGGTTGCCGGGGATCGATGGCCTTCAGGTGCTCGATGGCCTGCGGCAGATCTCCGAAGAGTCGGTGGTCATTCTCATCACCGGCTATGGTACGTTGGAGACGGCCATTCACGCGCTGCGCAAGGGCGCCTACGATTTCCTGCTGAAACCGTGCCCGGTGGACGAGGTCCTCAGCGCGGTCCGGCGGGCTCTGTCCGAGCTGAAAGCCGGACGGCATCGCCGTGCTTTGGTCCAGCAACTGCAAACGACGCTTCAGCAACTGGTCAAGACCGATAGCTTCGAAGGCGTCACCATCGTCCCGCCGCCCGACGATGACACCCTCACGGTGGGCGATGTGGTCATCGACAAGGCCAAACACCTGGTGACCCATCAGGGAGAGCCCATCGATCTCACACCCACTGAGTTCAAACTGCTCGAGTGCCTCGCCAACCGCGCCGATGAGGTCTGCACGCCGCAGGAGCTGGTCAAGTGCGCCCAGGGCTATGAGACCGATGCGTGGGGAGCGCGGTCGATCGTGCGGGTCCATATCCGCCGGTTACGCCGTAAGCTGGAGCCCTGCCCGGAGAATCCGCGCTACATTCTGAACGTGCGTGGGGTGGGCTACGTCTTCGCATCGGAGCCTGACCAGGAGAGATCATAGAAAAAGGGGCCGGTCGCTGACCGGCCCCTTTGAGGTATTCAGTCCTGGTGCACTCACCACCAGACTAGGAACAACTGCTTCTGCGAGGTGCTCACAGCTCCATAGGTCGCTTCGACATCGAGGACCACCCAGGTCCCGGGGTCGATGCTCTCGAGCGGGATGGTGACTCGGGCGCGCCCACGGCTGTCGGTACCGACGATTCGGGTCAGATTGGAGAGGGGCTCGCCGTTCTCTAAGCTGAGCGCGACCTTCACTTGAGCTTCAGCCAGGGGCTCATCATCGCGTTCGCTGAGCACCACAACCGTCACCGTCTGATCCTTCTGGGATCTCGCCACGGATCGCGAGAGGCCGATCACCATACGCAGATCCAGCACACCCAGAGTGCTGTACCTGTAGGGCAGCGACTCCAGCGCATTCACGGGCAATGAAGTGCGGTGCGCGTTAACATACAACTCGCCCAAACTGCCCACGGCGACACGGGCAGTCTGCGGCGTCCAGATCAGCTTCATCCGCTGGAAATACTGCACCACCTGCCGGTCTTCCACGAACATCTCACTGATCGGATAACCAAAGAGATCCACCCCACCCCGCGTCCGGAAATAGCGCAGGAAGACGTGGTTGATCGTATGCCCCGTCTCCGGGAAATAGGCCCGACCCACACTCCACGACGGACGCTCGATCGGCGCGTGCGCAAAGCCCAACTCATCACCAAGGAGGCCCAACTGCACCCTATAGGCCTCCGGGTTCTCGGGATGCCATTCCATACGCGCGTTCTGGAAATACTGCGTGAGCACGCCCCTATCGTTGAAAGGCGCCGAGATGGGGTATCCGAAGATCTCCAGACCCCCATGGGCATCAAAGAAGGCGAGGAAGTCACCGCTGACCCAGAACTGTGTCTCCTCAAAGTAGCGGCGCCCAGGATCGGGCGGGGTATCGCCCACGGGCTGGCGGGCCATGAGTGGCGTCGGCAAGACGAGCCCCAACAAGGCAAGGACAAACGCGATCCACATAAGTGCTGAAGCGTTCTGCAACTTAGCTCTCGATCGTGTCATAGGCCACCTCTCACATGATTATACACAATCATGACAGGAAACGCAAAAAAGCGCAAGTCCTCCCGAGCACTAATCCTCCTGAACATCCGGCTCATCTTCGGGACGAGCCGGTTCGGGCGGTAGAATCTCCATATAGGGCGTATCCTCATCATCGCCCAAGGTGAAGGCGGCCCACTTGCCGGGCTCAAACTCGACCCAGACATCTTGACCGGTAAGGCTAAACACCTCAACGACATCACCCTCATGGAGGTCGCCAATGTTTCTGAAGCGCCTACCCGGCCCGCTGCGGACATTGAGCTTGGGAATGATGACCCGCGCACGCCACAGCACCACGGGTTCGGGAAGGGCTTCACGTTCCTTTCCGGCATAGGCGAGCAGGTCGTCGTAGGATCCGGAGAACCAGTTCAGATCCGTCGATCGTGAACCCGAGCCGGCAACACGTCCGGTCTCCGAATACTGCCAGAAACGCCACGAGGTCCAGTCGCGAGGTAAGAGAGGCAGCGAGGTGTAGCTGGCGACCCACAGATCATAGACCGGCCACTCGCGCGCAGGCAGGACCAGGCGATCCCAGAACCAGCGCGCCGTGTAGATGATCGGCTTCCGGTTCTCGCGGCCCTCAACCTCATACAGACAGTCCCTGACACATCGCGTGATGCCTGCCGGCGCCACGCCATCTTCACGCTCAACATCCAAGACCAGGGGCAGGTCCGAAATGCGATCATCCAGGACGTCGAAGAAATAAGCCATCTGCGCCGGCGCGGAGACCTTGGGCGCGATCACGTGATACGCGGAAACGAGGAGTCCCGCCTCGCGCGCACCATCCCAATTGGCATAGAAACGTGGGTCGGTGTAGGCATCGCCGATCGTGGCGCGGATGAAGGCATAGCGAAACCCACCGGCGGCGACCTCCCGCCAATTCATCTGGCCCTGCCAACGCGACACATCAATGCCCGGCACGCGTTCCGTCACGATCAGCCCTTCCATTTCACTAGACTATCCGATATTATACGTAGGGAGTCAGATGAGCACAATCCGGCAAGGAAGGGCGAGTTCATATGGTACAAAGCACAGCCACAACCGTGGAGGCCTTTCTGGAGGAGCTACCGTCCGAACAACGGGCGGTAATCGCTCAGATCCGCGAGCTGATCCTGGCGAATCTACCCGACGGCTACGCTGAAACGATGAATTGGGGCATGATCAGCTACGAACTGCCCCTAGAGACCTATCCCCACACCTACAACGGCAAGCCGTTGAGCTACATCGGGCTGGCTGCACAGAAGCGCCACTATGCACTCTACCTCCTGGCGGTTTACCAGGAGCCCGAGCACATGCGCCGGCTTGAGGCCGCTTTCGACGCCATGGACAAGCCTATGGATATGGGCAAGTCCTGCCTACGCTTTCGGCGGACCGAGGACATCCCGCTTGACACGCTAGCCGAACTGATTGCCGGCACCCCGCCGGAGCAGTTTATCGCTGCCTACGAACGAAGTCGCAAGAAGTAGGGCAAATTGCCGCAACTACGCGCAACTTTCCGGGAACCGTGGTGTTATAGAGTGTGAAGGAGAGCGTCCTAGGCTACGACATCAGACTCCCTGAACCGGGCGCGGAGCCATGCTATACTGCCGGCAGTCCGCTGATGTGGGACCGGGGGATCTGATGACCAACGAAGATGAGCGGGATCTTGTCGCTCGGGCTAAGGCTGATCCGGAAGCGTTTGGAGCGCTCTATGAGCGCTACGTGGAGAGGATCTACAGCTATCACGTCCGGCACACGTCCGACCACGTGGAGGCGGAGGACTTGACCTCGCGTACGTTCTATCGCGCGCTTCGCAGCCTACATCGCTATCGGGACACCGGCGCGCCCTTCCAGGCTTGGCTGTACCGTATTGCACACAACCTATTGGTGAATTGGTATCGGGATCGCGGCAACCGACCCACCGTGTCATTGGACGTGGAGGACCCCATACCTCTGGAGTCTACAGGGATGGGTCCGGAGGCCTGGCTGGCTACGGCTGAGAGGCGGGAGACCCTGCGTCGTGTGATCGATGACTTGCCCGAGGATCGCAAGACGCTCATCATCCTCAAGTTCTTCGAGCATATGACCAACGCCGAGATCGGCGAGATATTGGGAAAGACGGAGGGCGCGATCAAGGCCCTCTACCATCGAACATTGATCAGTTTGAGACACGCGATGCGAGAAGGAGCCGGGAATGTTCCGGAAAGCCAGTGAGAAGTACGTCGTGCTACAGGATGCCCTGCCGATTGAGGAGCAATGGGCCATCGAGCGGGCCGTCATTCATGTGATGCCCGCAGCGAAACCCCCTGCTCACTTCGTGACCCGGCTAAGGGAAGACCTGGTCGCAGAGGCCAGGCTGCAGCAGGCGGCCCAGCAGGAGCGCACGGGACAAGCCCTCAAGCTCTTCGGCCTCTTGGGCGGGGGACTGATCTCGGTGATCGGCGGCCTTCTGGTATGGCTCCTCGTTCAAAGAGGAAGCGAGAAAGCTCCTCTTGTAGATACCCTGAGAGGGCCCACCCCATCCGATCTTTCGCTCTCAGGGGCGTGAAAGCCCACGATCCACAACTGCTCCGTCAATCGGTTGCCTAGCTCAACTTGATGACAACGCTCCTTAGCCGCGCGCACCGGGCCGCCGGATCGCGACGCTGGGCCTCCGGTCTTGCGACCGGATGGTTCGACAAAGCGCATTCTGCATGTATACTACCTCGTGGATGCCCTCAACGACGCCGTCGAACCTGTCCGGAAGCCAATGAAGACCGACAGAGGAACCCCAAGGCCCAGGCGCAGTGTCAGCCGCACAGCAGGATGGTTCTGTTCATTCCTAATCCTGCTGATGGTCTATGGGTGTAACGCCGCCGTCGCCTTGCCGGAGCAGATCCCGCCTGCCACAGAAACGCAGCCCACACCGCTGCCGCCCCAGATCGGACAAGCGCCGACGGCAACGCACACCGAGTTGACGCCGCAGGTCGAGTTACCTCCGGTCGCGGAGGCTACGCCCACCGAGGAAACACAGACCGAGCCCGCCGTGCAACTACCGACCGCCGAGCCGCTGGTCTGCGAGGCTATCGCGGATCTTGGGGCCGTCTTTGTCGCCGATCTTGGCCTCGCCGACAGCACTGCCGTCCCGCCCGATGCGCCGTTTCGCAAGATCTGGCGGGTGCGCAACACCGGCACCTGCGCGTGGCCTGAGGGCGTGCAGTTGGTGCGTGTCTCAGGCGACGCGATCCCCGGCCCCGACCGCGTGCCCGCTCCCGCGGCAGCGCCGGGCCAGGAGATCGATGTCGCCGTCGACCTCACCGCCCCAAAGCAACCGGCAAGGTACACGAGTTTCTGGCGCTTTCAGACGACAGGAGGCGACCTGTTCGGCGCCGTGGTCTATGTCGAGATCGTGGTGAGCGTACACGCGAATCCTCCCCCGATCCATGCGATCCCCTCTCCGACGTCACTTCCGACGGTATCGCCGACACCACCCACACCGACGATTCCTACAGCGACGCCCGACCCGTCACCCACCAAGCAGCAACCGACCGAGGTCAGTGGTTCGCCGTGCAGCAAGACCGATCCCCGCTTCGGCCCGCTGATCTACCAAGTTAATGATCTGGGGTTGCGGATCCCTTGTGTCTCTATGCCCATCTCAACTCAAGCCGGCTGGGTCCAGGTCTATTGGCAGGAGATCGACCAGTCGTCTCCTCCCCTTCGCCTGCGCAGTCTGGTCATCGTTCGAAACGACACACGGACGATCTATGTACTGGATGGCAAGGATGCTGTGACCTATCGAGCCGCCGCATATGCCTACCCGAACACCTGGATCGAGGGGATGCCTGAGAGGGATGCCGCCTGCGCACCGCTGATCCCACCTCCGGGCTACACGGATCCTACCCACGGGATCGGACGAGTGTGGTGTGCGGAAAGCCTGTGGAATACTATCGGGTGGCCGGACGAGCCCGCTCACCCGGCCACCCTGGCCATACAGGGTGAATCCACGAATATGCTCATCGAGGTCACCACCGAGGCAGCGACGTACCTGATCGCCGTCGACCTCCAGATGAGGGAGGCGACCGTCTATCAGACGCGCTGACCCACCCCCGGCAACGAAAGTATCCTGTGAGTCCCGGTGACCGAGCTCGCTGACGGCTAACTCTCTGTCGACATACGGAAGTCGAGGAACGCCGGCACAGGGTAGTCGCGGCGGACACGCGCCTCAAGCGCATCATCCACAGGCACACCCTCAAGCCGGCTTAGGCGCTGCATATGATAGTCATGCCACAGCCGCGAGAGCGACACCTCACCCTCACGCAAATCGTCCACGATCAACGTTCCGTCAAAGAGTGATGCCACCCGATCCAGATCGCCTGTCGCCAACGCAGCCTGTCCTTCAAGGAGGCGTATGCGCCCGGCACGTCGGATGTCAGGCGTTCCCTGCACCCGCTCGTCCGCGAGCGCCCGTTCGTCTGCGAGCGCCCGTTCGTCTGCGAGCGCCTTATCCAAAAGGTCAAGCCACGTCTGGGCCTGCCCCATCGCGATCAACTTCTGTCCACACTCAATCATCAACGGCAGCAACGTGGGCGCCATCTGAAGGGCCTGGACGTATCGTGCGGTGGCCTCATCCCAGCGTCTCCCCTCCCACGCCACAAGCGCCAGATTTCGCGCTGCCCACGGGTTAGCGCACACCGCCATCGATCGCTCCCACGCCTCCCGTGCGCGCCCGACCTCGCCGCTCGCATAGTGCATCACCCCAAGATGGAGCCATGCAGACCAGGTCGCCTCCTCGGCGTCGTGATCCGGGTCGACCTGAACGCTCCGCTCCAGCAGTTCACGCCATGCTGGTTGGATCACGTAACCGGAGGGGGCCGCCAGGGGATCCGCATCGGGGAACTCACCCTGCTCCAGCACATGCACCCATGGGGTCTGCACCGCCGTCAGGGACGCATCATCGAAGATCAGCCCATCGCCTGCAAAGGGAGGCTCGCCGGTCGCCGCACGCCTCAGCCGCTCCAGTGCTCCCCAGCCCGAACCGCGCTGAATCAGCTCCGCAGGTGTCGCGTCAAGCCATGGTCGGTGATGCGCCAGCTCGGCCTCCAACTCCTCGGTCGAGATCAATGCATCGAGCCGTGCCCCTACGTCCTCAACGGCAGCCGGCCAATCCGCGCCGTGCACCCGTGCAGGATCGGCTTCCATCAGACCGTAGGCCTCCAGCCAGGACCAGGAGGTCCCAGTCGGCATCGGTAGATGCTCCAGCTGCGTCCTCGCCAGCCCGGCCTGGATCTCGATGTAGGCATGGCCCGGCTCGGCCAGGAACGTCTGCCAGCGTCTGCCGCCCTCACCCGTTCCCCACAGGAAGAGCTTACGCCCTTTGAGCCGAGCTGTAGAGGTCTGGATCAGACCGCGGCCCTCTTCATCCAGCGCCGTGATCCAGCGGCGGGTGCCATCCTCGATGTGGAAGAAGAAGTCCGCTGCCCGTCCGATATGGGTCGGGTAGGAGATATCCACGCCTCGCACGATAGGGATCTCGACCCGCGCGAGTCCACCGCCGGCGTAGCCGAAGCTATAGGCCGAGGTCGCCGGCGCGATCACACGCGTCGACTCCGTCTCCGGCACGGCGATGTTGGACCACCAGTACATCGGCACTTCAGTCTGCCGGCGCCCGTCCTCAGGGGGCGGGTTGGTGATGCGCACACAGATGAAGAGAACCGGCGAGCCGTCGGGGAGATAGGCATCAATTTGGAAGGGAACCTGCCGGATGCGCTCCCACTCGTAGAGCCTGAGAATCGGGATCCCTTCGGGCCCCTCAACGCGCGCGGCAAAAAGCGGCGAGCAGGTGAAAGGAGAGTGGCCGATGGTGCCGATGTTCCATTCCACACCTCCGCTGAACCATGCATTGCGCAACGCCAGGTTGGCCGGCTGGAAGACCGGATTCCGATCCAGCAGTTCGCGCCCCGAGGGCTTGTGAACCAATGACCAGAGACGTCCGCCGAACTCCAGCAGGAAGGTGGCCCGCAGAATCTCGTTCTCCAACACCGCTACCTGGAATTCGCGCGGTCGCCGATCACGATTATAGCCATCCTGCATGGTGTAGGGCAAGATACTACTCACGCGACCGTAGGTGATGTTGCGACGCATCTCGTCGGAGATACCGGGCAGTGGCCCCTCGGGAACGTGGAGGTCACGTCCGGTCATCAGCGGAGGTAGGGGATTTTCAGGCCCGAGGTCAGCAGCGGGCATCAATAGCGTTTCAACACGTAGTTCAGACATAGCACCTCACGATCTAGTAGGTCAGTGCCTCCGAGTCGGACAGAAGACACGCCCGATTGATATCCCAATCCGAGTCCACCGTCTCGGGCACCCGGCGCGGACGGATACTACAACCCCGACATGGCGGGAAGCCGGCCTTGCCGTTAGCCAGGATGCGGGCGATGACCTCGTAGCCGTCGCGCAGCCGATACAGAATAGCGCGACACGATCCGATCATCTTGGTGCGCTGCTTCTCAACCATCTCGTCAGCGTAGCGATTGCTGTCCGTCAAGGGGCAGGTGCCTGCCCGCCATCCCCATGTCCTTCCCATCACCTTCCGCCCGCCCGGCAAGACCACAGGATAGGCCTCGGTACGCAGGCCCAGGCAAGGAGCACCCGTGGCCATCTCGACGGCGTGATGGAAGGTATTGCTCGTGTAATCGACGCCGAGGAGCAAGCCGTAGCCATCGTCGCTCAAGAGCAGCCCCAATGGCGACTCGGGACCCATGGTCAACGTACGATGATGCTGCGCCGTGTAGCGTTCGGCGTTAGCCCCCCAGGCAGCGAAGGCGTGCGTCGGATTGAGGCTCCGCGCCACGTTCGGCTTACGCCAGAAGGCATCCGGGATCGCGCCGTTGGTCGTCGGTGTCTCCTGAGGATGGTAGTAACCGGGGCCCGACGCCTCGAAGGGCGCACCATGGTTGAAGCTCGGCATCAACAACGTGCCCCCCGGCGTCAGCACCTCCATCAGAGACTGGACGACGGCTACCGCCCCGCCCTCAACGCGACCGAAGCTGCGTAGTGATGAGTGGACCATGACGCCCATTCCCGCGATAAGGCCAAGATCACGGAGCCCGGCGATCAAGTCGTCTTGCGTCACGTGGGGCGTGGCGGGATCTCCTATGCGTCTAGTATGCATCGCGCCGCGTCCTCATTGCCCGTAGACGTTCGTGTAACGGTCGTGCAGCTTGGCGACATCCTCAGCCGGGATCTCATCCGGTTTCCCGATCTGCAGCGCCAGCCAGACCGTCTTCGCCACATCCTCGGTCATCACCGCTGCCTTGACCGCGGCCTCGGCGTCCTCACCCAGGGTGAAAACGCCGTGGTTCTTGAGCAGCACCGCACACGACGTGCCGATCGCCTCGAGGACAACCTTACCGATCGCCTCGCTGCCGATCAAAGCGAAGTCACCACACGGAATCGGGCCACCAAACTCATCCGCCATCGCGGTCAGATAGACCGGGATGGGCTTACCCAGCGCCGCAAAGGCGGTGGCATAGGGAGAGTGAGTGTGTACAATGCCGCCCACATCCGGGCGATGACGGTAGATGTAGAGGTGGCTGGCGGCATCGGAGGATGGTTTCAGCGTGCCCTCAATGAGGGTGCCCTCGAGGTCG
Source organism: Anaerolineae bacterium (assembly GCA_040774145.1). GTDB lineage: Bacteria > Chloroflexota > Anaerolineae > B4-G1 > SLSP01 > PWVB01. The sequence goes on along the minus strand of JAXGUU010000021.1, from coordinate 4,391 downwards.
AGAATCACCATATCCTCGGGGCGCAGCGCCTCATAGCGCACACCCGACGGCTTGATGACGACATAACCGGTCTCGGGATCACGGGCACTGACGTTGCCCCCCGTCCACTTCACCAGATCGTTCTTCGGCAGCTCCAGGTGCAAGTGCCAAAGCTCTTCACGCAATGCCTCCAGCATGGACCGCTCCTTTCTGATCTCCGTGAGAATCGGCGATACCGATCCTCTGGTCGCTATCCTTTTCGCTCAAGACCTGCCGGCGCAGCTCCTTGAGCCGCTTCATCACATGGCTACCTCCCCGACCGAATTCATCGTAGAGGGTCACGTACTCCTGATACAGTCGATCGTAGACCTCGGCGTGCTGAGGGATCGGTACAAAGACCTCGTCGCGCAGGTGTGACATCGCTGCGCTCGCCTCCTCGATCGTGTCATAGCCCCCCACAGCCTTGCCGGCAGCCACCGCACCGAACATCGCTGACCCCAACGCCGAGGTTTGGGGCGCTGCCGCGATCTTGATCTCACGCCTTGTCACATCGGCGTAGATCTGCATCAGGAGCCTGTTGCGGTCGGGCAACCCACCGGTTGCGACAATGTCGTCGACGGCGATGCCGTTGTCCACGAAGGTCTCAATGATCATCCGCGTTCCATAGGCCGTCGCCTCGATCAGGGCACGGTAGATGTCCTCAGGCTTGGTGGCTAATGTGGCCCCCAACAACATGCCCGTCAGATCGACATCCACAAGCACGCTGCGATTGCCGTTCCACCAATCGAGCGCCAACAAGCCGTGCTCGCCCGGACGTTGCTCGACGGCCTTCGCCTCCAGCAGCTCGTGAAGCGTGATGGCCTTGGCATCCGCCTCCCGTTGATAGCTTGCCGGTACGCAGGTCTCGACGAACCAGGCGAAGTGGTCACCCACGCAGGATTGGCCGGCCTCGTAGCCGAAATAGCCGGGGATGATGCCGCCCTCTACGTAGCCGCACATACCCGGTACAGGATACTCGTCCCTGCTGAGCACCATATGGCAGTTCGACGTCCCCATGATTATGACCATACGCCCGGGCTCAGTCACGGTAGCGGCAGGCGCCGCGACGTGGGCATCGACGTTCCCCACCGCCACAGCGGTACCCGGCCTGAGGCCCGTCCAGGCGGCAACCGCTTCAGTGAGCCCGCCGGCCCTGTCGCCCAGGAACTGAACCTCGTGCGACATCTTCCGGTCCACCACGTGCTCCAGCCGCGGATCCAGCGCCTTCAGGAACGCCTTGCCGGGAAACCCCTCCGCCCTGGACCAGAGCGCCTTGTACCCCGCCGCACAGTTGTTACGGGTCTCATGCCCCGTCATCTGCCATACGATCCAGTCCGCCGCCTCGATGAAACGATCGGCCGCCTCATAGACCTCCGGCGCCTCGTTAAGGATCTGCCACACCTTAGGAAAGAACCACTCGGAGCTGACTCTGCCGCCGTAACGATCAAGCCATGGCTGCTGCGTCTCGCGGGCCAGCAGGTTGATCCGGTTGGCCTCCGGCTGCGCGGCGTGGTGCTTCCACAGCTTGACCCACGCGTGAGGATGATCTCGCCACTCGGGCAAAAAGCACAGCGGGGTGCCGTCGGCCTTGGCGGGGACGATCGTACAGGCCGTGCCATCGATGCCGATGCCGATCACGTCAGCCGGATCGACACCACTCGCCTCCAGCACGGCAGGGATCGTCTGCTTGAGAACCTCCAAGTAGTCGTAGGGGTCCTGAAGTGCCCAATCGGGCTCCAAGCGAAGACCGGTACCGGGCAGTACCTCGTCAATCACCCCGTTTGCATAGGCGTGGACGGCCATCGCTACAAGGCTACCATCCGCCACGTCCACCAACACCGCGCGTCCGGACTCCGTGCCGTAGTCAACACCGAGGGTGTACTTCTTCGCGCTCATGGGAGGCCTTCGAGCCGTCGATGATTCGGCTCTGTCAACGCGTGAGGCGCTACCCCAGTCCCCACCTCAGCTGTGCACATAGCCTCATTATAGGCACAATCGGGGAGCTGGAAACGCAGCGCGCGTGCGTGTCAAGTCAAAAGATAATCTTACCGAACGGGTACCGGTTCCAGCAAAAGAAAACCTTACCGAACACCGTGACCCTCCTCCTTTCCAGGGATTGGGAGATCCGTAGTAGCAGTCGGGGAAAGTGTGGGCAACTCGCTTTCTGAGTTGTCCACACTTTCCCCGGCGTCAAGCGCCGCCAGAGCTGCTGGAAAGAGCTCCGGGTGGGCCAGCGTCTCATAGACACTTTCGGGTTGACCCGGCACAGCACCGGGATAGGCAAACAGGTGCTGTAGATCGGCATAGATCTTGCGGCGTAAGGCGAGGGGATCGATGTTGCGCCGCTGCTCGAGAAGCGCGGCACGCTGCGCTTCGGGGAGTGTCTTGGCAGCACAGAGCCGTACCACGGGAGGCGCGGCATCGTCGTGGCGGCGGCGCGTGTATCCGCCGGAATCGTCAGCGTTGGGGATCCACTCCTTAGCGGTCTGCCGCATCACCGGCTGAATGAAGTTGTGGTAGGTGTGCATCTGGTCATAGATGTGGTTGAGGTAGCGTGTCTGGCGGACCGTGTCCAAGCGCACATCGCCGAGAAAGGCGCGCACGAGGGTGTAGTTCTTCTGTTCAACGTAGCGATTGTCATTGGGGGTGCCGGGATGACAGCGCGAGCGCTCCCACTCAGGGTAATGCTGGTCCAAGAAGCGCAACAGGTGCGCATTGAGGAACTCACTACCGTTGTCCGGGTGCATTTCCAGGATGGGGAAGGGGATCTGGTGCGCCAAGTAGTAGAGCGCATCGGCCACGACCATATAGCTGCGCCCCAGGATGGCCCGTCGCCCGCTCCAACCGGTGGTCACGTCGACGATCTGCAACGTATAGACGTATTCGCCCTCCGTGTGGGGGCCACAGTGGTGTACCAGATCCAGCTCAAAGTGTCCCGGCTCCTGGATGTCCCAGGGTATCCGCCGCATGGGGATCTCTTGCTGATGCACGTTCTGCAGCCGCTTGCCGGCCCGGGTCACGTGCCCCAACGGCAGCGGCGGCAGGTGCCGGCGGATCGTCGCCGGGCTAATCGTGCCCAGTTGCTCACGCAGGCCCGGACCGAGATAGAGTCTCCCGAAGGTCGCCAGTTGCTCTGCAGTGAAGACCAGGACCGGCTGCAAGCGTTCGGCACAGATGTAATCTTGGGCCTCCCAGACGAGCGCCAGCACCTCGTCCACTTCACGACCATACGTGCGCTCCCGTTCGCGGCTCCGCGGACGCCGCTGTATGCTGGCTTGCCCTAGCAGCTGAATCAGATGTTTCCGATGCAGGCCAGTGACTTTCTCCATCTCGTCGAGCAACGCCTGCTTGGCACGCCGCGTCTGCGCCGCGGCATAGTGCCGCTGCTGGATTCGTAGATACTTGTAGCGTTCGTCGATGTTCATCTGGGTGTCTGTGGTCATCGGTCTCCTTCGGTAGGATTATCTTTTGGAGAACCGTACCACGTTCGGTAAGATTTTAGGTGATGTAAAGCGGCGTGATGGGAAAGCGTCGCCACAGTGGTATAATCTACGGCTATGCAAGAGGAGGCACGGCAGGCTGCCTGCGCAAGGAGGACACGTGGCTGACAACGGACGTTCGGTCTTTCCCTTCACCGCAATCGTCAATCAAGAGAGGATGAAGCGTGCGCTCGTCCTCACCGCGATCAACTTCCGCATCGGTGGTGTCTTGATCCGCGGCGAGCGCGGCACGGCGAAGTCGACCGCCGCCCGGGGACTTGCGGCGCTCCTCCCCGAGATCAAGGTTGTGACTGACGATGACTTCAACTGCGACCCCGATCAACCCGTAACCTGGTGCACGAACTGCCGTAGCCGTGTGGAGCAGGGCGACCGGCTGCCGACGAAGACCAAGCAGGTACCGTTTGTCGAGCTACCGGTGGGCGCTACCGAGGACCGCGTCGTCGGCACGCTGGATATCGAGCGCGCCATCCAGAAAGGCGAGCGACGCTTCGAACCCGGCGTCCTCGCGGCGGCAAACCGCGGCATCCTCTACGTCGATGAGGTCAACCTGCTCGACGATCACATCGTCGACGTCCTGCTCGACGCCGCTGCGATGGGCGTCAACACAATAGAACGCGAGGGCATCTCCTTCCAGCACCCTGCGCGTTTCATCCTCGTCGGCACGATGAACCCGGAAGAGGGTGATCTGCGCCCACAGCTGCTCGACCGCTTCGCACTCTGCGTGGACGTGACGGGCGTCCACGACGCCCGAGCGCGGATGGCCATTATGGAGCGCAACCTGGCCTATGAACAGTATGGTACGACGTTCTACGAGGAGTGGGCGCCCCAGGAAGCGGCCCTCGCCCAACGCATCGAGGAGGCCCGCCGCCTTCT